>CAZUYG010000160.1:0-7243 GCA_964624265.1 uncultured Candidatus Odyssella sp. | reverse complement strand
GTCTCGGCCCTCGCCTTGGGCGCCATGGGCATGTCGGGCATGTATGGCCCGGCCGACCGCAAGGAGAGTGTCGCGACCCTCCATGCCGCGCTCGAGGCGGGAGTTTCGCTGATCGACACCGGCGATTTCTACGGGATGGGGCACAACGAGATGCTGATCGGCGAGGCGCTCGCAGGCGTCGCGCGCGACCGCTTCCAGATCAGCGTGAAATTCGGCGCGCTGCGCGATCCCGCCGGCGGATGGGCCGGCAGCGATGCGCGCCCCGCCGCGGTGAAGAATTACCTCGCCTATTCGCTGCAGCGCCTCGGGCTCGACCACATCGACATCTACCGCCCCGCCCGGCTCGATCCCAAGGTGCCGATCGAAGACACCATCGGCGCGATCGCGGACATGGTGAAAGCCGGCTATGTGCGCCACATCGGCCTTTCCGAGGTGGGCGCGGACACCATCCGCCGCGCGGCGGCCGTGCACCCGATCTGCGATCTTCAGATCGAATACTCGCTGATCTCGCGCGGCATCGAGGCGGCGATCCTGCCCGCCGTGCGTGCGCTCGGTATCGGCATCACGGCCTATGGCGTTCTGTCGCGCGGGCTCATCAGCGGCCACTGGCAGAAGCAAGCGCTGAAACCGGGCGATTTTCGCGGCTACAGCCCGCGCTTCCAGGGCGCCAACGCCGACGCGAACCTCGCGCTGGTCGAGGCGCTGCGCCGCGTCGCGCAGTCAAAAGGCATTACCGTGGCACAAGCTGCGATCGCGTGGGTGGCCGCGCAGGGCGAGGATATCGTTCCGCTGATCGGCGCCCGGCGCCGCGATCAGCTCGCCGAGTCTCTCGGCGCCGCCGCGGTGAAGCTCGGCGCGGACGACATCTCCGCGATCGAGCGCGCCGTACCCAAGGGGACGGCCTCCGGCGCGCGCTATCCCGCGCCGGCGATGGCCGATCTCGACAGCGAGAAATGATCGACGTGACGAGCCGGGCAGCGCCGGGATCTACTTTGCGCCGGCCATGACCGAGCTGGCCTCGGCGTGCCCGGACTCGCGTCGCGGCTCGGCCTTGCGGATCCAGATCGCGGTATCGTGGAAGGCGGCGCCGCCGTTTGGCAGGCCCGGATCGGCGCTTACGAGCGCATTGATCCCGATGCCCTCTTCGAATGCGCGGTTCGGCCAGATACTTTCGACGACCGCGACGCCGCGCTGAATCCCGGCGAACGGCTTCGCATGGATCACAAGCGACGCTCGCTCGTTGCCGATTCGCACGCGCTCGCCAGCGGCAATGCCCAGCGCCGCGCAATCCTCGGGATGGATGAAGATCGTCGGCCGCACTTCCTTCGCCTGCGACGTGGGGGTCTCTGTGAACGACGAATTGAGGTAGTTTCGCGCCGGCGCCGTCACGAGACGGAACGGACGATCATCCACCGCGCGGTCGATCACGTCGCAGAAATCGGGAAAGACCGGCAAGCGCTCGAAATCGGGCCCGATACGCTTCCAGTCCGGCTTGAAGTGGAACTTGCCGTCGGCGTGGGCGAAGCCTTCGAGATAGTTCTGCTGTTCGAAGCTTCGCGAACAGTCGACCCAGCGGCGGTCGGCGACCGCGTCGGCGCCCGCATAACCCGAGGCCTTCATGGTCTCGTCGATCAGCGTCCAGGCGTCCATCGCGAAACCGGGATGCTTGCAGCCGAGCCGTTTCGCCAGCTCGCACACGACCCAATGATTGTCGCGCGCCTCGGCCAGCGGCTCGATCACCGGCCGCGTGACGAACAGGTGCGTGTGGCCGCCGGCGATGTAGAGGTCCGGATGCTCGAGGAACGTCGTCGCGGGCAGCACGATGTCGGCCATCTCGGCCGTCTCGGTCATGAACTGCTCGTGCACGCAGGTGAAGATGTCGTTGCGGGCGAAGCCCTCGCGGACCTTGAGAAGTTCCGGCGCGACCGACATCGGGTTCGTATTCTGGACGAAAAGCCCCATCACCGGCGGGCCGTCGCCGAGGTCGCGCTTGTCTCCCACCAGCGCAGGGCCAATGCGCGATTGATCGAGGACTCGCGTGGACCGGTCGAGCATGTCGAGACCATCGATCAGGGTCTTGTCCACGGGATAAAGCTCGCCCTGGCCGTAGAGCGCGCCGCCGCCGCGCACTTTCCACTTGCCGCCGACCGCGGCGAGCGCGCTCGCCGCGTGCATGCTGGCCGCGCCGTTGCGCGTGCGCGTGAAGCCGTATCCGAGGCGCAGGAACGCCGCTTTGGCGCGGCCATAGGTGCGCGCGAACTCCACGATCCGCGTGGCGGGAACGCCGGTGATCGCGGCTGCCCATTCGGGCGTGCGCGTCTCGAGATGACGTTCGAACTCCTGCCAATCCTTTGCGTAGCGCGCGAGATAGTCCCGGTCGGCGAAGCCTTCCTTGAACATCACGTGCATCATGGCGCAGGCCAGCGCCGCATCCGTGCCCGGCCTCACGAGGATATAGTCGTCGGCCTGATCGCAGGTGGGCGTCTTGTACACGTCGACGACGATCAGCTTGGCGCCGCGCGCCTTGCGCGCGCGCGCCACATGGGTCATCACGTTGACCTGCGTATGGACCGGGTTCCCGCCCCAGATCACGATCAGGTCCGAATGGATCATGTCGCGCGTGTCGGCGCCGCGCTTGCTGCCATGTCCGGCCTTCCAGCCCGAATCGGACAGCATGTTGCAGATCGTGAAATGCTGGCGCGAATAGCGCATCTCGTGGCGCAGGCGGTTGAGGCCGTCGCGCATCAGCAGGCCCATCGTGCCGGCGTAGTAATAGGGCCAGATCGCCTCGCTCCCGTGCTCGGCCGCGATGCGCTTGAATTTATCGGCGACGATATCGAGCGCGTCGTCCCACGAGATCGGCCGAAATGCGGCCATCCCCACGCCTTTGTCCCCTATGCGCTGAAGCGGCACGGTGAGGCGGTCGGGATGATGCACGCGCTCCTTGTAGCGCGCGACCTTCGCGCAGATGACGCCGAGCGTGTAGCTGTTCGCCTCGGCGCCGCGCACGCGCCCGATCGTATGCGCATCGCGCTTTTCCACCTCGAGCGCGCAGGTGGAAGGGCAGTCGTGCGGACAGGCCGAGGGCAGGAAAACGGCGGGGCTGCGGGCGTCGAGGGGCATGCCGCGACCATAAATCAGCGCAGACACCATTAAAAGCGTACCGGCGCCGCCCGAGCCCCATTAATGGCGCATGCCTCCATCCGCCCCGCCTTGCGGCAGAACTGGTATGTTGGTACATAAGTACCATGAAACAGCGATCCACCGACAAAGACGCGCGCCGCGGATCGGGCCGCGGAGAGACGATCGCCATCGAGCGTGTGCAGACCGGCGTTCGGCTCGAGAAACGGCTGCTCAAGGTGCTGAAGGGCTTGGCCGAGTATCACGACATGACGCTCGGCGATCTGCTCGAGGGCATCGTGCTGCACGCATTCGAAGGCAAGAGCCCGTTCGATGCCACAGCGCAGGGGCGCATCCGCGAGTTGAAGCGGATCTACCACCTCGACCTCGACGCCTCGGCCAGCCACCGCCTGAGGGAAATCCATGACGGATGACGAATTCCTCGCCGCGCTGGAAGGCGATACCCTGCCCGCCAGCGCGTTCGATCACGCGGCGCATGTTCGCGCCGCCTATCTCTATCTCAAGGGCCGCGGCTTCTTCGACGGCATGGCCGCGTTCCGCGCGAGCCTCCTCCGGTTCGCCGAACGTCACGGTGCGGCCGCGAAATATCACGAGACGATTACAATGGCATTCCTGGCCGTGATCCATGAGCGCCTGCACGGCGAACGCTCCGCCGACGGCTGGCCTCAATTCGCGGCCGGCAATCCCGACCTCTTCGCGCGCGATTTTCTCGAGCGCTACTACCGGCGCGAGACGCTGGCGTCGCCCCGCGCCCGCGAGGTCTTTCTGCTCGAGGAGCGGCGCTGACGAAATGCAGCGGGCCGGCGCGAGGCCGGCCCGGCTGCGAGCGCGAGGGAGGCGCCTATTTGGCCACGCTCGACGTAATCGAGGCGATCACTTCGTTGGCCATCTTGAACGGCGCGTCGTCGGAAGCGATGCCGTGCCGGCGCGCGATCCAGACGAAATCCGTGTATTCGGCGAAGACGGCGCCGGAGGCATCGCGATAGACCAGAATGCGCACCGGCCAGTCGATGCCGGCTTCCTGGTTGCGCAGCATGAACTGCGTCCCGAGCGCCGGATTGCCGAAGATGAGCAGAACCGAAGGCCCGATCTTGATGTTGGCCGCGGCAGCGAGCTTGTCCTGGTCGATCTGGGCGAAGAACGTGATGCCCTTCTTCGCGATGTCGGCCTTGAGGCGCGCGATGGTCTCCTCCATCGCGAACGAACTCTTGACCTTCACGATTCCGTTGGCCGCGACAACGGGCTTCGCGCCGTCGGCGAGCGTGGAAACGGGCGGCGGAACGAGCATGCCGATCATGAGGCCGGCCGCGGCAAGCGTGGCGATGCGGACGAACATGGTTTTCTCCCTGGGCTGCGCCGCACGTCGCGGCTGACGGCGCTCAAGGTGCCGGAACGACGCCCGCGCCTGAAATGCCGTTGCGTTATCGAATACATTCGGCCGCGCTATCGGCGGCCGTAACGCCAGGAAGCGCGAATCGCCGCGCGGCCCGGTTCGAATTTCGGACTCGGCATGGCCCGGCCCCGGTGGTGAAATCGCGCGCGTTCCACGCGCTCGGCGCGGCAAGAGGAGATCGGAAGCATGCGGATACTCGTTCTGGGCGCCGGCGCGCTGGGCGGCTATTTCGGCGGGCGGCTCGCCGAGGCGGGCACGGACGTGACGTTTCTGGTGCGCCCGCGGCGCGCCGATGAAATCGCCAGGGACGGCCTCGTCATCCAGAGCCCGATCGGCGATTTCAGAAGCCCGGTCCGGACGGTACTGGCCGACGCGCTCGGCGCCGACTACGACGCCGTACTGTTCACCTGCCAGGCCTACGACCTCGACAGCGCGATCGCCGCAATCCACCCGGCGATGGGCCCCGACACGCGCGTGCTGCCGGTGCTGAACGGCATCCGCCACCTCGATGCGCTCGATGCGGCGTTCGGCAAGGCGCGCGTGCTTGGCGGCACGGCGCAGATCGGCGCCACGCTCGCGCCCGGCGGCACGATCCGGCACACGAGCAAATTCCACCTGCTCACGTTCGGCGAGCGAATGCCGGCACAGGCGAATTTCTGCGGCCATCTCGCGCGCCTCATGGAGCACGCGAAATTCGACGCGCGTCACAGCCCGCACATCATGCAGGACATGTGGGACAAGTTCGTCATGATCGCGGTCGTCGCCGGCATGTCGACGCTGATGCGCGGGACCATGGGCGATATCGTCGCGTCGCGCGACGGCGCATCGCTGATCGGAGCGACGCTTCAGGAGGGCGCCGCTGTCGCGGCCGCCGCGGGTTATCGCCAGGACGCGCAGGCCCTGGCCGGCCTGAAGGCCTGGCTGACCGAGCAGGGCTCCACATTCTCCTCCTCGATGCTGCGCGACATCGAGCGCAAAGGGGCGATCGAGGCCGATCACATCATCGGCGACATGCTCGCGCGCGCCGAGGCCGCAAAAATCCCGGCGCCGATGCTGCGCACGATTTACGCCGCGCTCCAGACCTACCAGGCCCGCCGCAAGCGCGAGGGGTGGTGAGGCGCCGCCAGTTCACTTTCCATCAACCGCGCGCATAAGATGCTGGCGCGCCGAACGGAGAAATGCCCGTGCCGATGCTGAAACGCGGCGAGACCTACGAAGAGGTTCATGCCGCGCTCAAACTCGATATCCCGCGCGTCTACAACATGGCGTTCGACGTCTGCGACCGGCACGCCGCCGAGCCGGGACGCACGGCGCTGATCTATTTCGACGAGCGCGGCCGGGAGCACCGTTACGCGTTCAACGAGATCCGCGACATCGCGAACAAGCTCGCCAACGCGCTGCTCGCGCTCGGCATCGGCAAGGGCGACCGCGTCGCGATCCTGCTGCCGCAATGCCCCGAGACCGCGATCACGCATGTGGCGCTCTACAAGATGGGCGCCGTCGCCCTGCCCCTGTTCACGCTGTTCGGCGAAGACGCGCTCGAATACCGCCTTTCCAATAGCGGCGCGGCGGCCGTCGTCACCAATGCCGAGAACCTGCCGAAGATCGCCGCGATCCGCCCGCGCCTCGAGCCGCTGAAGCACGTGATCCTCGTCGAGGACGACACGAGCCATTCGCGCCCGGGCAACGCCCGCATACCCGACGGCGCCGACCACGCCGATTGGAGTGTCGGCGCGCGCGGGCAAAGCCAATTCCGCAACGTTGCGACCAGCGCCGAAGACCCCGCCTTCCTGATCGACGGCACTCACTTCCCAACCCGCCGGCGGCACGTCCTGCACCACGTAAGTGCTGGTGCCCGCGCGCGGTTGGGCCAGCAGCGACACCGTGAACGCGCGGCCCGGCGCGTAGGTGGCCGGCAGTGCCCGCGTCACGAATCCTTCGTCCGGCTGCGCCGTGATGGCCAGGGCGACGGGTGCCGACTCGACCGGCTTTCCGCCGGCATCATGCGCGCGCACGGTCAGCAGGTAACGTCCGGCCGCGGCGTTCTTCCAAACAAACTCGTGGTGAATCGGCGTGCCCGCCGGAGGCGCGACGATGAAATCAATGCGCGAGGTGCCCAGCAGCTTTTCGCCCGCGTAGAAGTCGACCTGGCTGATGTAGCCCGCGGGATCGATCGCGGTCGCCGACATGGCGACGTCGCTCCCCTCCGGGAGCACCGTGTGATTCGTGGGAGCGTCGAGGGTCAGGGCGGCGACTTGCGGATCAACCGCGCTGGCGTCCTGGATGGTCACCACGGCCTCGGCCGGTTTGCCCACCGCGTAGGCGTCCGTGGCCTGCACCGTCAGGATCACCTTCTCCGCCCCTTCCGCCTGGCGGTCGGGCAATGGCAACACATCGATCTGCGTCGAGGCCGCGCCGGGCAGGAATCCCGCGACCCCGGGCAGCAGCACGTAGTCCAGTCCGTTCGAGGCCGTGCCGCCGAGCGTGTAACGCACCCGCAGCGCCCCGCTGACGTCCCCGGTCCGTTTCAGAGTGAACTGGCCGAGATTCTCCATCGGATGCTGCCAGCTCGGTTCCTTCGCCTCCGCGTCCGTGGCCTCGACGGTTACCACAGGGAGCCCCGTGCCGCGGTTCACCTGAATCAGGATGACCGGCGATATCCCCGTCGCGCCCGCACGGTCGGTCACCTTCGCCGTAAGGCGATGCGGG
>CAZUYG010000159.1:0-7253 GCA_964624265.1 uncultured Candidatus Odyssella sp. | reverse complement strand
CTACGCGCAGATCGCGCGCCGGCTCGTCGCGGAAATCTCGCTGAGCGCCGCCGAGACCCGGTTCTGCGGCGACGAGGAAGTGGCCGCGCGCTTCGACGTGAGCCGCATGACGGCGCGGCAGGCGATCAAGCAGCTCGTCGACGAGGGCTTCCTGCGCCGCGTGAAGGGCATCGGCACCTTCGTGGCCGCCGGAAAGATCGAGGAGCGCTCGCTCGCCAGCTTTTTCGACGGGTCGGCGAGCGGCGGCCGCCCGATGACCGCGCGCGTCCTGACAATGGGCACGGAACCGCGCCCCGACGTCCCGCCCGACCCGGCGCTCGGTCCCGACGTGGCCTATATCGAGCGGCTGCGGTTCGTCGGCGTCGTGCCGATCGTGCTGGATCATCGCTATCTGCCGCGGCGGCTCGCCCGGCGCCTCAAGCGGGCGGATGCGGAAAAGCATTCGCTGCTCGATTGCCTCAAGGAATCCGTGACGCTCGACCGCGTCGAGATGCAGGTCGAAGCGGTCGGCGCCGACGCCGCGAGCGCGCGCCATCTGCGCATTCTGCCCGGCGAGCCCGCGCTCGTCCGCCACCTGCGCTACGTCGCCAAGGACGGCGCGGTCGTCATGTCGGGCCGCTCGATCTATCGCGGCGACGTCGTGCGCTACAGCTTCAGCGTTCCGCTTTGATAACGTTCCAACCAGCGAGAGGGAGCTACCATGAAACGGCGTGAATTCATCATCGGTGCCGGCGGCGCGGCCGCCGCGGCGGCCATTCCGGGCGCGCTTCGCGCGCAGGCCGGCACGGTCAAGATCGGCACGATCCTGTCGATCACCGGACCCGGCGCGTTCCTCGGCGACCACATGAAGCGCGGCATGGAGCTGGCGATCGAAGAGATCAACGCCAAGGGCGGCGTGAACGGCAAGAAGATCGAGTGGGTGTTCTACGACGCGGAGACGCAGAGCTCGCGCGGCGTCACCGCCACCCGGCGCCTCGTCGAGCAGGACAAGGTGGACATCATCGTCGGCGGCGGCAACGCCAGCGGCATCGCGCTCGCGATGGTGCCGATCACGGAACGCGCCGGCATGCCCTTCATATCGACCGAAGGCAGCATGCAGATCGTGAACCCGGTCGCGCAGCGCAAATGGACGTTCAAGAGCACGATCGACGACGACCAGATCCTCGAAGTCGCCGCGGACTTCTGGGAAAAGCGCGGCATCAAGTCGGTGTGCCTGCTCGCCGACAGCTCCGGCTTCGGCGCTTCGGCCAAGGAGCAGCTCGAGAAGGTCGCGCCGAAGCGCGGCCTGAAGGTGCTCTACGAGACCTTCAACCCCGGCGATACCGACCTCACCGCGCAGCTCACGCGCATCAAGGGCAGCGACGCCAAGGCGATTCTGTGCTGGACGATCACGCCGAGCGGCGTCGTGTTCCTGAAGCAGGCCAAGCAGCTCGGGCTCTCCGACCGCACGATCATGCACAGCTACGGCTTCGTCGACGACCGCTACATGAAGCTGGCCGAAGGCGCCGCCGAGGGCACGTTCCTGATGAGCGTGAAGTTCCCGGTCGGCTCCGATCTGCCCGCCAGCGATCCGGTGAAGGCCCGCATCGCCGATCTCACGAAGCGCTATGAAGCGCGCTTCAAGCAGGCGCCGAACCAGTTCGTGGCGCAGACCTACGACGCCATCTACCTCGCCGCGGCGGCGCTCAAGGCCGGCGGCGGCGACAAGGAGAAGACGCGCGCCGCCATCGAAGGCATCAAGAACTTTCCGGGCGTCGGCGGCAATTTCAGCTTCGCCGCCGACAAGCATTCGGGCCTGTCCAAGGCCGACGGCTGCGTGATCACCTGGAAGGAGAACCGCTGGCGCTTTGTCGCCTAGGCCCGCGCCGCAGGAAGGAGAAGCGCCATGTCCGCTGCCGCCGTATCTCTGCTCGACCAGCCCGAGGTCCGCTTTCCGCTCGATCTCTCGGTCCGCATTCCCAAGATCCGCGAGCTTTATCGCTCCGCGATCAAGAACCAGTGGGATCCGCAGTCCGCGATCGAATGGGACGAGCTCGATCTCAAGCCGTTCACGCAGAAGCAGCTCGAGGCCGCCCGGCTCTACTGGAGCCGGCGCGCCTGGGGCGAATACGGCGCCATCTCGGAGAGCCCGGCCCTGCAGATCCGTTTCTGCCAGGAACGGCATCCGCCGGACATGCGCTTCTTCTTCACCATCCGCACGCAGGAGGAATCCCGCCACGCGGAGGTCTGCTACCTGATGGCCGAAAAGCTCGGCGGCTACGTCAAGGAGCCGGTGCAATCCGCGTTCCAGGGCTCGGTCGCCACGCATGGCGTGCGCAAGATGGCGCTCGATCCGGCGATCACCCTCGAGGCGATCGTCGCGAGCCTGGTCTGCGCGGCCGAAGAAATCGCGTTCGACGTGTTCGAACACCTCATCAAGATCACGAAAAACCCGATCGCCAACAAGATCCAGCGCCTCATCATGCGCGACGAGGTGCGGCACTGCGCGTTCGGCTGGGCCTACATGGAGCGGCGCGCGCCGGAGCTCTCGAAGAAGGAGCTGGCGGTGGTCGAAGAAGCCGTCGTCACCATGATCGAGAAGGTCGAGCTCAACGGCTATCACAGCGCCTGGCTGGCGCCGGATAATCCCGCCTCGCGCGCGGAAGTGGAAGCCGACCGGCTCACCTATGAAGCCGGGCTCGGCGCCACCATCGAAGAGCTCGAAAAGCCTGTCTTCGTCGCGAGCGTGAAGCGCATCCGCAAGCAGATGGAGCCTTGGGGCTTCACGCTGAAGCCGTTCTTCCACCCCAAGCTCGGGACGATCTGATGGTTTCCGTCACCGCCGCGCGCCTCGAACGGCGCCGGATGCCGCCCCTCGTCGAGCGGCGCTTTCCGCTGCACCTCGAACCCAAGTTCGTCAGCATCCGCTCGCTGTACGAAGCGGCCAAGAAGGGCCGCTGGGATCCGGAGCGCAATATTCCGTGGGCGAAGTTCGACCGCGCCGCCTATGCCAAGGATGCGCTGGCCGCGGCGGCGCTCAGCTGGAGCCGGCGGGCCTGGACCGAATATGGCGGCATGCCGGAAACGCCGGCGATCCTCATCCGCATCTGCCTCGAGCACAACGGCGAGAGCGACCCCAAGATGTTCCTCACGGTGCGCGGCACCGAGGAGGCCTGGCATGTCGAGTGCTGCTGGCGCTTCGCGGAACTGGCGGGCGGCTATCGCCAGGCGCCGTCGAACCCGGCCTATGCCGAGCTGTTCAACCAGGGCTTCCACCGCAAGGCGTTCGATCCGTCGGTGATCGTCGATGCCTATATCGCGGCGCACGTGGCCGTGCAGGACGGAATCGATCTCGAGCTCTATCGCAGCCATCTGCGCCATACGACGGACCCCGTCGCCGCCGCGATCCTGAAGCGCCTGGTTCAGGACAAGGAGCGGCACGTCTCGTTCGGATGGGTCTATCTCACCGAGCGCGCGAAGGAGTGGTCGCCCGCCACCCGCGCGGAGATCGTCGGCGAGATCGAGCACGTGATCGCGGATCTCGAGCTGGCGGGCTATCACTGCGCGTGGCTCGTGCCCGGCGACGCGGCGGCCGAGATCGTCGCCGCCGACGAGGCGACGCGCGCGGCCGGCCTCGGCGCCTCGAGCGTGGCCGAGGAAACCGCCGTGCTGAAGCAATGGTTCGCGGAAGCGCGCACCGTCTTCGCCGGCCTCGGCATCGAACCGCGAAAATTCGAGCATCCCCTGCTCGGCCGCGTCTGATCCGGCGATGGATGGGAGCCAGATTCTCCAGCTCGTCGCCAGCGGGCTCGTCACCGGCAGCATCTACGCCCTCGTGGCGCTCGGCTTCACGGTGATCTTCAAGAGCACCGACGCGATCAATTTCGCGCAGGGCGAGTGGGTGATGGCGGGCGGCATGATCGGCGCCTTCCTGCACGCGCGCTTCGGCCTCGCGCCGCTGCTGCTGCTGCCGGTCTGCGCCGGCGCGGTGGGGCTGATCGGCCTCGTCTCCGAGCGCCTCGCCATCCGCCCGCTCAAGACGCCGAGCCCGATGCTGCTCACGCTGATCACGATCGCGGTCGCGATCACCACGCGGGCCGCGATCACGCTCGTGCTCGGCAAGGCGCCGGCCGGGCTGCCCAGCTTCAGCGGCAACGAGAACATCAATGTGCTCGGCGCCACGCTGCCGCCGCAGGCGCTGTGGGTGTTCGGGATCACGATCCTCGTGATGATCGGCACGCACTATTTCTTCCAGCGCAGCCTGCTCGGCCGCGCGATGCGCGCCGCGGCGGCCGACCGCGAGGCCGCGGGCCTCGTCGGCGTCAATGTCTCGCGCATGGCGATGTGGTCTTTCGTCATCGCCGCCGCGATCGGCGCGATCGCGGGCCTCATCATCACGCCGCTGACGCTCACCTCGGTGAATGCCGGCCTCATGCTGGGCTTCAAGGGCTTCAGCGCGGCGATGCTCGGCGGCCTCGGCAATCTGCACGGCGCGCTGCTGGGCGGAATCGTCTTGGGCCTGCTCGAGTCGCTGTCGGCAGGACTGCTTTCGTCGCAGTTCAAGGACGCGGTGGCTTTCGTCGTGCTGCTCGTCGTTCTTTTCCTGCGGCCCGCCGGCCTGCTCGGCCGCGCCTCCACCGAGCGGGCCTGAGGGGCGCGGTCATGGCCGGACAGGATCAGAGCGGCGGCGCGCGCCAGCCCTATCTCACACTGGCCGCCGTCTGGGCGCTGCTGCTGCTCTTTCCGCTCGCGGCGCCGAACAATTTCGTCCTCAATCTCGGCATCTCGTGGTTCATCAGCCTCGCGCTGGCCGGCAGCCTCAACCTGCTGATGGGCTATGCCGGGCAGATCTCTCTCAGCCACGCGGCCTTCTACGGGCTCGGCGCCTATGCCAGCGGCGTGCTCTCGGCGAAGTTCGGCCTCTCGCCCTGGCTCGGTCTCTGCGCGGCGATCGCGCTGACCGGGGCGGCCGCCTTCCTGATCGGATGGCCGAGCCTGAAGCTGCGCGGCCACTACCTGGCGATGGCGACGCTCGGCTTCAACGTGATCATGTCGGTACTGTTCGTCGAGCTGCGCGACCTCACCGGCGGGCCGAACGGGCTCGTCGGCGTTCCCTCGCTGTCGCTGTTCGGATGGGAAATCGGCGCCGATATCCGCTTCTATCTGTTCGCCTGGCTCGTCGTCGGCCTGATGATGCTGCTGATCCTGAATTTGCTGCACTCGCGCATGGGCCGCGCCTTGCGCGCGCTGTCGACGAGCGAGCTGGCGGCGAAGGCGAACGGCATCGACGTGCACGCGGTGAAGCTCGGCGTGTTCGTGCTGAGCGCCGTGATGGCCGGCATCGCCGGCTTCCTTTACGTCCACCTCAACAATTTCGCGTCGCCGGAGAATTTCGATTTCGTCGCCTCGGTGATGCTGCTCGTCGTGGTGGCGCTGGGCGGCACCGGCACTTATTGGGGACCGTTTCTCGGCGCCCTCCTCCACGTCGTGCTGCCCGAGGCGCTGCGCGCGTTCTCCGATTTCGAGATTCTCGTTTACGGCATCAGCCTCGTGGTCGTGCTGCTGTTCTTCCCCGGCGGCCTTTCGGGCGCGGTGGCCGGCCTCGCACGGCTGGTTGGCCGCAGGGGGCGGCGATGACCGGGGCCGCGCCGGGGAATACGCTGCTCGACGTCCGCGGGCTGACGCGCATGTTCGCGGGCCTCGCCGCGGTGCAGGAATTGAGCTTCGGCGTGACCGCCGGCGCGATCAAGGCCGTGATCGGCCCGAACGGCGCCGGCAAGACGACCCTCCTGAATCTCCTCTCCGGCTTCATCGAGCCGAGCGCGGGCGAGATCAGCCTCGACGGCGCGCGCATCGATGCGATGCCGGCCCATGCCCGCGTCGGCCGTGGCATGGCGCGCACGTTCCAGAACCTCCAGGTGTTCGGGCGCATGACGGCGCTCGAGAACGTCATGGTCGGCCGCCATGTCCGCACCCGCGCCGGATACCTGGCCGGCCTGCTGAACACGCCGGCCTCGCGCCGCGAAACCGAGGCCGCGCGCGCGGCGGCGCTCGCCGCGCTCACGCGCGTCGGCCTCGAGAGCCGCGCCCATGCCGAGGCCACGGACCTCAGCTTCGGCGAACTGAAGCTGCTGGAGCTCGCCCGGGCGCTCGCGAGCGAGCCGCGCCTGCTGCTGCTCGACGAGCCGGCGGCGGGCCTCGCGCTGAAGGAAACCGACCGCATGGCCGGCGTGATCCGCGAGATCAACGCGCGCGGCGTCACCGTCGTGCTCGTCGAGCACAACATGCGGCTCGTCATGTCGATCAGCCACGACATCCTCGTGCTGAATTTCGGCCGCCGCATCGCCGAGGGATCGCCGGAGGCCGTGCAGGCCGAGCCGGCCGTGATCGAGGCCTATCTCGGGCGCGACGACGATGCTTGACGTCTCCGCCCTCGTCTCCGGCTACGGCCGCATCCGCGTGCTGAACGGCGTGTCGCTCAAGGTCGCCGACGGCGAGATCGTGTGCCTCATCGGGCCCAACGGCGCCGGCAAGACCACGCTCATGCGCACGCTGGCCGGCACGCTCGCGCCGTGGGAAGGCGACATCCGCCTCGCCGGCGAGCCGATCGGCGGACGGCGCGCCGATCACGTGGTCGGCCGCGGCCTCGCGCTCGTGCCCGAGGGCCGCCGCATCTTCATGCCGCTCACGGTCTCGGAGAATCTCGAAATCGGCGCCTACGTTCGGCTGAGGGCGGGCGCCAAGGCCGAGGCGCGCCAGACGCTCGACGAAGTGCTGGCGCTGTTCCCGCGCCTCGCCGAGCGCCGCGACCAGCTGGCCGGCACGCTTTCGGGCGGCGAGCAGCAGATGCTCGCGATCGGCCGCGCGCTCATGTGCAGGCCGCGCCTGCTGCTGCTCGACGAGCCGTCGATGGGCCTCGCGCCGATGGTCGTCTCGACGATCTTCAAGGCGATCGCGTCGCTGCGCGGGCGCGGCACCACGGTTTTGCTCGCCGAGCAGAACGCGCGCATGGCGCTGAAGATCGCGGATCGCGGCTACATCCTGATCACCGGCGAAATCGTGCGCGAGGGCGCCGCGAAGGCCCTGCTCGCCGATGACTCCATCGTCTCCACCTATCTCGGGCATTGACGCAATGCTGCTGACCAAACCCGAAGCGGCCGATGACGCCGTCTGCTTCCTCCCGGCCACGGAGCTCGTCGAAGCGTATCGCCGGCGCAAGCTTTCGCCGGTCGAAGTGGCCGAGCGCATGCTCGCGCGCGTCGCCGCGATCAACC
>CAZUYG010000158.1:0-7269 GCA_964624265.1 uncultured Candidatus Odyssella sp. | reverse complement strand
ACCGACGCGCAGAAGCGGCTCAAGGGCACGCTGCCGCTCAACGTGCTGCTGCGCACGAAGCGGCCGGTGCGCGCTTCGCAGATCATGAAGACCGACCTCGTCACGATCCCGGCGACGATGGACCGCGAAGAAGTGGCCCGCCTGTTCCGCGACCGCGACCTCGTTTCGGCGCCCGTCGTCGACGGCCAGGGCCGCCTCGTCGGCATGATCACGATCGACGACGTCGTCGACGTGATTCACGAGGAGGCGGAGGAAGACATGCTGCGGCTGCAGCGCGTGAGCGACACCGGCATTCACGAGCCGCTGTTCGTCATCGCGCGCGGCCGCGTGCAGTGGCTCGTCGTCACGCTGATCAACACGATCCTCGCCGCGCTCGTGATCTCGCAGTTCCAGAAGACGATCGAGAGCCTCGTGGCGCTCGCCGTGCTGATGCCGATCGTGGCCGCGATGGGCGGCAACGCCGGCATGCAGGTCGTGACCGTGACGGTGCGCGCGCTCGCGATGAAGGAACTTCAGCCGGGCACCGTGATGCGCGTGGTGATGAAGGAAATCGCGGTCGCGGCCGGAAACGGCGTCATCTTCGCGCTGATCATGGGCACGATCGCCGGGCTCTGGTTCGGCGACTGGCGGCTTTCGCTGGTGCTCGCGGCGGCGATGCTGTTCAACATGATGTGGAGCGGCATCGCCGGCACGATGATCCCGCTCACGCTCGCGCGGTTCGGCGTCGATCCCGCCATCGCCGCCGGCCCGTTCCTGACCACGACGACCGACGTGCTCGGCTTTTTCCTGTTCCTCGGCATGGCGACGGTGTTCCTGCTGTAACCGCGCTGCCGTTGCGAGAACTCAGCCCCGCGCCCTTGCGATTTCTTCGGTCAGCGCCGCGCCCGTCCTCTTGAGCGCGGGCACGAGCTTTTCGCGCAGCGCGCTCTGCGTGAAACGCGGCGTCGGGACGGTGACGCTGAGCGAGGCGGCGGCGGCGCCGGCCGAATCGAAGATCGGCACGGCTGCGGCGCAGACGCCGTCGCGCCATTCCTCGCGGTTCTTCGCCCAGCCCGTCCGGCGCACTTCGGCGAGCTCGCACTCGACGGCGGCGCGGTCCACGATCGTCGCCGCGGTGTGGCGTGCGTAGGTCTTCGGCAGCACGTCGGCGAGCGCGGGCGGCGGCAGAAAGGCGAGAATCGCCTTGCCGGTCGCCGAGCAATAGGCGGGCGCACGCTGGCCGACGAACGTGTCGACGCGCACCGGATGCGGGCTGTCGATCTTGTCGACGATGACGATGCCGTCGCCCTGCATGACCGAGAGGTGCACGGTTTCGCCGGTCGCGGCGGCGAGGCGCTCCATGAACGGCCGCGCCACATCCCGGAGGCGAATTCGGCGCACGGTCTTGGCGCCGATCTCCCACGCCTTGAGCGTGAGCCGGTAGCGGCTGGCGGCGGTTTTCTGGACATAGCCGCGCGCGGCCAGCGTCGCGAGGATCCGGAACAGCGTCGGTCCCGAGACGCCGAGCCGGCGCGCGAGCTCGCTGAGCCCGGTCTCTTCCACGTCGGCGAGGGCTTCGAGCACGTCGAGGCCCTTGGCCAGCGTGGCGGTCATGTAGGCCGGTCGCGTTGACATCCGCGTCTCCGATTTCGGATAATAGAAGCCTATTTCAAATAATGAAAAGCCGCAAGGAGGGATCCCATGGCCACGCGCAAGAGCTTTCCGGTGTTCGACTGCGACAGTCACGTCGTCGAGCCGCCGGCGATCTGGGACGAATACGTGCCGGCCAAAGAGCGCGCCTGGGTGAAAACGCAGTTCTGCTTCCACACCGACAGCGACCTTCTGTTCATCAACGGCCGCGTCGTGCCGGCCGCGCGCGAGCGTTCGAACGCCGCCGAGGTGGGCTGGGCGCGCTGGGACAAGAAAGAGGTCGGCAAGTACACGCCGGGCACGCCCGAGTGGAAGGGCAAGTTCGGCCGGCTGCTCGGCTGCCGCGATCCGCACGCGCGGCTCAAGGACATGGACGCGCTCGGCACCGATCAGGTCATGCTGTTCCCGACCTGGTTCGTGCGCCTGGCGCTCTGCCGCGACCCCAAGGCCGCCGAGATTCTCGGCCGGGCCTATAACGATTGGGTCTACGACTACTGCTCCAGCGACCGGAACCGCCTGTTCCCGTGCGCCGTGCTCCCGCTGCAGAGCGTCGAGGCTTCGGTCGCGGAGCTGCGGCGCGTCGCGAAGCTCGGCTTCAAGGCGGCGGCGGTGCGGCCTTGCTACTGGAACGGCCGCTATCCCACCTTGCCCGAATTCGATCCGCTTTATCGCGAGATGGAGTCGCTCGGCATCGTTCTGGCGATGCACACCTTCCCCTCGCGCGAGGCGCTGACGCTCGACTGGGCCAAGCGCATGGCCGACGCGCGCGGCACGTCGGGGCAGGGGCTGCTGTTCACCGACGAGGCCGTCGTCTATTCGCCCGGCCAGTTCGTGTCGAACATCACGTCGGCGATGGACCCCTCGATCGACGCGTCCGAGACGCTCGGCTTCGTCATGGAGGCGATGACCTGGGTCGCCACGGTCGTCCACACCGGCTGGCTCGAGAAATTCCCGAAGCTCAAGGCCGCCGTGCTCGAATCCAACGCCTCGTGGCTGCCGCTGGTGCTCGCGCGCTCGTCGAATTTCTCGAACCTGTTCGCGTTCCAGCGCGGCAACCGGCCGCTGCGCGATCCGGCCGAAATCTTCCGCGAGCGCTGCTTCATCGGCTTCGAATCCGACGAGTTCCTCGTCTACCGGCTCTGGGACCTGTTCGAGGACATCGCGATCTGGTCGTCGGACTATCCGCATCACGATGCCGAGGACGCCTGGGACGGCCTGCACCACATGGCCGAACACGACGTGCCCGAGAAGGTGCAGAAGAAGATGCTCGGCGAGAACGCGCGCAAGCTCTACGGCATCGAGCCGCTGATGAAAGTGGAGAACCGGATCGAGAAATACGAGCCGGCGATCCTGGAGTGGTAATCAGGGCGTCCGCCGCCATCGTCGCGGCAAGGCCGCGACGATGGTGCGCGCCACCTCACATCGCGTCGAGTTCCGCGATGAGCTTGTCGTAGAAGGCGCAGACCTCGTCGAGGCCCGAGCCGGGCTGCTTCATCGCTTCCTGGAGCTTCTGGGCGCTCTCCTGCACTTTCGCGCCGAGCGCCTGCGCCTTGGTATGATCCTTCGCAATCACTTCCTGCACGCGCTTCGAATAGGCCTGCGCCTTCTCCTGAAGCTCCGCCTGGGTGCAGGCGGCGTGGGCGGCCGGCGCGGCCAGAATCATGGCGAGCGCGGCGCCGATCAGAATCTTCGTCATTCGGTTTCCCCAAGAGATTGAAAGCGGCGGCCCGGGCGGGCCCCGTGCGGCTTTTACTACGGAAACCCTGAAGCGAGTGTGCCGTCCGCCTTGACGTCCGGCTTGGCTATGCTTTACGTTTACGTCAACGTCAATTCGGGGTTCGCGTCATGCCGAATGCGATCGAGACCTATCGCGGCACCGTCTTCCCATGGGAATGCGACGCCAATGGCCACATGAACGTGCGTTTCTACGTGGCGAAATTCGACGAGGGCACCTGGCAGTTCATGGCCCAGATCGGCGCCTCGCGCGAGGAACTCAACCGCCGCAACTGCGGCCCGATGGCCGTCTCGCAGAACATCGCCTACAAGCGCGAACTGGTCCCGGGCGACACCATACGCGTGACCAGCTCCGTCGTGGCCCTCGGCAATTCGAGCTGCCGTTTCCGCCATGTGATGTCCGACATCGCGACGGGCGCGGTGGTCGCGGAAATGGAGCTGGTCGGCGTGTTCGTCGATCTGACCACCCGTAAGGCCACGCCGGTGTGGCCCGAGCTGCGCGCGAAAGCCGAAGCGCTGCTTGCTGCGCCCGCGGAGAAGGCGGCATGACGCCCGCGCGCGAGATTGAGGAAACCTATTCGATCGCCGAACTGGCGCGCGAGTTCGATATCACGACGCGCGCGATCCGCTTTTACGAAGACGAAGGCTTGCTGACGCCCCGCCGTCGCGGCCAGACGCGCATCTACGCGCCGCGCGACCGCACGCGCCTCAAGCTCATCCTGCGCGGCAAGCGCCTCGGCTTCTCGCTGCAGGAAATCGCCGAGATGGTCACGATGTACGACGCGACACCGGGCGAGGCGGGGCAGCTCGAGCTGTTCCTGAAGCGCATTGGCGAGCGGCGCGGCATGCTCGAGCAGCAGCGCGAAGACATCAAGGTGACGCTCGCGGAGCTCGAGGCCGCCGAGGCGGCGGCGCGCAAACGCCTCAGGGAACTGCGGGGCGGCCGATGACGGCAACCGCGTTTCAGCCGGCCAATGCCAACTACGAAGCGCGCGTGCGCGACAGTTTCGGGCGCCAGCCCTTCATGGCCCTCATCGGCGCGCGCATCACCGCGCTCGCGCCCGGCTATTGCGAGATCAGCGTCGACTATCGCCAGGACCTGACGCAACAGCACGGATTCGTGCACGGCGGCGTGCTGGCCTCCATCGCGGATTCCGCTGGGGGTTACGCGGCCTTCAGCCTGATGCCCGCCGACGCCTCGATCCTCACCGTCGAATTCAAGCTCAACATGCTGCGCCCCGGCCGCGGTGCGGCAATGATCGCCCGCGGCCGCGTGCTGAAGCCGGGCCGTACGCTCAGCATCGTGCAGGCCGACGTCTTCGCGCGCGGAAGCGCCGGCGAAGAGCAGGTCGTCTCCTCGCTCCAGACGCTCATGTGCCTTGCCGGGAAGAGCGACGACGCCTCTGGCGCGCGGTACGGGGACCGGTGAAAATCGGGCGCCGTCCCGTCCTCCGGATCTGGAGACCCGCCATGCCCATCTCCCGGAAACTCGCCCGGCTCGTCGCCGCCGCGGCGCTCTTCGCCGCCGTTCCTGCGCTGGCGCAGGATCAGCCGGGCGGGCTCACGCCGACCCCTCGGACAACCTCGCTGCCGCTGGGCGGTCCGGTCTATGCCAACCCGGCGCAGCCCGGCGCCGGCATCCCGCGCGACGACATCCTCGACGTCATGGTCCGGCGCGCGCTGCTGACGTTCAACGACGCGAACATCAGCGGCAACTACAATGTCCTGAGCGCTCATCTGCACCCGCAGTTCAGGCAGCAGGTGCCGCCGGCGCGGTTCGCGGAAATCTTCAAGGCGTTCCGCGAGAACAAGATCGACATCGCGCCGCTCCTCGCGCACAAGACGGTTTACACCGAGTCCCCGAGCATCGATGCGGAGGGGCTGCTGCTCGCGAAGGGCTACATGGAAACGCGGCCGTGGCGCACGAATTTCGACCTCGCGTGGCGGCGCGACGGAGACCGGTGGGGGCTCTGGAAGATCAACGTGCGCGTCCGGCCGCCGGAGCAATGACGACGCCGCGCGCGCCCCGCGAGATCCTGCGCGAGGTCTTCGGCTTCGAAGGCTTCCGCGGCTTTCAGGAAGACGTGATCCGCCACGTGGTCGGCGGCGGTCACGCGCTCGTCCTGATGCCGACCGGCGGCGGGAAATCGCTGTGCTATCAGATTCCGGCGCTGTGCCGCGAAGGCGTCGCCATCGTCGTCTCGCCGCTGATCGCCCTGATGCAGGACCAGGTGGAGGCGCTGCGCCAGCGCGGCGTGCGCGCGGCGGCGTGGAACTCGGCCTCCACCGAGGACGAAATCGGCCGGATCGCGGACGCGCTCGCGGCCGGGCAGCTCGATCTGCTTTATGTGGCGCCCGAACGGCTGATGATGCCGGCCTTCCTCGAGCGCGTGGTCGCGCGCGCCAAGCTGGCCCTGTTCGCGATCGACGAGGCGCACTGCGTCAGCGAATGGGGCCACGATTTCCGGCCCGAATACCTCCAGCTCGCGGCGCTGGCCGAGCGGTTCCCGGACGTGCCGCGCGTGGCGCTCACGGCCACCGCCGATCTCCGCACGCGCCAGGAGATCATGGAGCGGCTGCACCTCCGCGGCGGGCGGATGTTCGTCGCCTCGTTCGACCGGCCGAACGTCACCTACCGCGTCGAAGGCGTGCGGAAGCGCGAGAAGCAGCTGCTCGATTTCCTCGGGCGTCATGCCGGCGAGAGCGGCATCGTCTATTGCCGCTCGCGGCGCAAGACGGAGAGCACCGCGGCGCTGCTCGAAGGGGAGGGCTACAACGCGCT
Source organism: uncultured Candidatus Odyssella sp. (assembly GCA_964624265.1). GTDB lineage: Bacteria > Pseudomonadota > Alphaproteobacteria > Bin65 > Bin65 > SBBV01. The sequence goes on along the minus strand of CAZUYG010000158.1, from coordinate 1,124 downwards.
CCACTACCATGCGGGCATGAGCGGCGAGGCGCGAAAGGCCGCGCTGGAGCGATTCCAGAACGAAGATGCCGTGGTGGCCGTGGCGACAGTCGCGTTCGGCATGGGCATCGACAAGCCCGACGTGCGGTTCGTCGTCCACCTCGACATGCCGAAGAACGTCGAGGCCTACTACCAGGAGACCGGCCGCGCCGGCCGCGACGGGCTGCCGAGCGAGGCCTATCTGCTGTTCAGCGAAGGCGATCAGATGACCCTGCGCCGCTTCATCGCGGAATCGGCGGCCGACGATTCGCGCAAGGCCATCGAGCACGCGAAGCTCAACCAGCTCGTCCAGATCCTGCGCTCGAGCCGCTGCCGGCGCGAGGCGCTGCTCGACTATTTCGGCGAGGCGAAACCCGGGCCATGCGGCGCCTGCGATATCTGTCTCGATACCGCCGAGCTGCGCGATGCCACCGATGCGATGCGGAAATTCCTCTCCTGCGTCTTCCGGACCGGCGAGCGCTTCGGCGCCGCGCACGTCATCGATGTGCTGCTCGGCAATACGACCGAGAAGATCATCCAGGCGGGACACGTCACCGTCAGCACCTATGGCATTGGCCGCGAGATTTCGAAAACGGAATGGCGCGTGGTCGCCGACCACGCGGCCGCGATGGGGCTGGTCGAGCGGCGCGAGGATCTGTACGGCGGGCTTGCGCTGACCGCCGCTGCACGGCCGGTGTTGCGGGGCGAGCAGTGCGTGATGATGAAGCTGCCCGCGCCGCGCGAGAAGCGGCGGCGCCGCGGCGATGGGGCGCCCGTTCGTCCGGCGGCTGGCGCGCCGGTTCACGGCGCGTTGTTCGATGCGCTTCGCCGCTATCGGCTGGAGATCGCGCGCGCCGCGGGAGCCGCGCCCTACACGATTTTTCACGACCGCACTCTCGAGGAGATCGCGTCGCTCAAGCCGGCGACGCTCGGCCAACTGGGCCATTGCTACGGCGTCGGCGCGGTGAAGCTCGAGAAATACGGGCCGGCCGTGCTTGAGATCGTGAAGCGTTTTGGCGACGCCGCCGAGAGGCCGCCGGGCGCCGCGGCCCCGCCCGAAGACGGCATGCCGGCCAAGCGCGGGCTGCCTTGGGCGCCGGAAGATG
>CAZUYG010000157.1:0-7273 GCA_964624265.1 uncultured Candidatus Odyssella sp. | reverse complement strand
ATCGACGAGCAGGTGCCGATCATCGTGATCTGCCCGCACGACGAGCTGTTCGACAAGACCGCGTCCAACACGCAGGAAACCGTCGCGCGCGGCGGCAAGGTGATCTTCCTCTCCGACAAGCCCGGCATCGACAAGCTCGGCGACATCGCGCTCACCAGCGTCGAATTGCCGACCGTCGATCCGTTCGTGGCCCCGATCCTCTACGCGATCCCCGTGCAGCTCCTCGCCTACCACACCGCCGTGATCAAGGGCACGGACGTGGACAAACCGCGCAACCTCGCGAAGAGCGTGACGGTCGAATAGGATCGGCGAGCGCGGATTCCGCCGATGGCGCCCGCACCCAAGCGTCTGTACTACGCCCTGACATGCGCCGTGATCGGCTTCGTCGTCGGCGCGGCCTTGGCGCCGAGAGGCGGTGCGCGGTACACCGAACAGCGATGGAGCGACACGCTGTTCGAGACGAGCGGTCTCACGCTCGGCGCCATCGGCGCCGGTTTGGGCGCCGTCGTCGGGCTGATCGTGGCCCGTCGCCATGGCCTGACCGGTTCAAGCGGCGGGAAACCGAACGATCGGCGAGAGTCGTCCGCGTCATCGGAACCCGGACCAGGCGAAACCCGGCGGCGCTCGCTGCGGCAAAGGCGCAAGCGCGACGCACCGAAGCGATTTGGCAAACGCGGTCGATGACCTTGCAGGTCCGAAATGCAGATGTTACCGCCCGACTCCTCGTTCCATCGTTTCTTCGCCTTCCTGGGCGGCGACGCCGATGGCAGCGCGTTGCAGCGCGCGCGCTTCTACGGCTTCCGCCTGATCATGGGCGGCTTCATCGGCTTTGTTATCATGGCAATGGCGACGCCATCGCGCGACCACCGCGGCGAGGGCTTTTCGCTCGGCGTTTATTTCGGCGGCATCGCCGCAGGCGCTTTGTTGACCCTCGCCTTAGCGGTCATTCCGCGCCTGCTGCGGCCCAAGGACTGGCCGACGCGCGAGGAATTCCGCCGCGGTGCCGAAGATGGGAACGACCAACGCCGCTGACCTGCCCCTGCGCCGACGCTAGACTTCGCCGGCAATCCACGGGAGCGGCCAATGTCGCCGGTCGTTGGCAAGGTTTTCTGGCTCGTCGTCAATCCCGCAAACGTGCTCACCGGGCTGCTCGCGCTCGGCGCGCTGCTGCTGTTCACGCGCTGGCGGCGCACCGGTCGCTTCTTGGTGGCGCTGTCCGCGCTGCTCGCGCTGTTCATCGCCTACGCGCAGCCCGGCGAATGGCTGATGGAGCCGCTCGAAGCGCGCTTCGCGGCGCCCGCGCCGATGCCCGACAAGGTGGCGGGCATCGTCGTGCTGGGCGGCGCCATCGACACGCGGCAGAGCAATCATTTCGGTCAGGTCGCGCTGAACGGCCGTGGCGAGCGGATCACGGGCTTCGTCGGACTCGCGCGGCGATATCCGGACGCGAAGCTCGTCTATAGCGGCGGCGCCGGCCTCATCGTCGGCGAAGACAAGAGCGAAGCCGAACACGCGAAGCCCCTGCTGGTGACGCTCGGCGTGCCCGAAGCGCGGCTCATCCTCGAGACGAAGTCGCGCGACACCTACGAAAACGCCCTACTGACGCGCGATCTCGTGAAGCCGGCGCCGGGCGAGGTCTGGATCCTCGTCACTTCGGCCAACCACATGCCGCGCGCGATGGGCACGTTCAGGAAGCTCGGCTGGACCGTGATCCCCTACCCCGTCGACTATCGCCGCCTCGGCGAAGGCGACGAGGCGTTCGGCCGCAATCTCGGCCGCGGGCTCAACCTGCTGACGATCGCGCTGCGCGAATGGCTGAGCCTCGCGCACTATTATTTCTCGGGCCGCACCGACCGGCTGCTGCCGGCGCCCTGACGGGCTGGTTGTCGCCGCGCAGGCATGCGCATAGAGTATGCGCATCACGGAGACGCACGATGGATGCCCGCAGCCCGAAGCGCCGCAAGAAGGCCACCAATCTCAGCATCGATGCGGAGCTGCTGCGCGAGGCGAAGCTTCTTGGCATCGGGCTTTCCAGCTTCATGGAGCAGAAGTTGGCCCAGGAGGTGAAGCGTCGCCGCTTGCAAACGTGGCGCCGCGATGCCCGCGAGGCGATGCGCGACTACAACGACTTCGTCGAGAAGCACGGCATCTTCGGCGAAGAGTTCCGGTCGTTCTGATGGCCCAGTTCGACGTCTATCGCGTCGCCGGCCAGGCCATTCCGTTCGTCATCGACATCCAATCGGAGTATCTCGAGGCCGCCGACACGAGAGTCGTGATTCCGATGGCGCGGCTCGCCGCGTACAAGGGCAAGATCTTTGCGCCTCTGAACCCGATTTTCGACGTGGACGGCACACCCGTGATGCTGCTGACCACCCAAGTCGCGACGGTGCCGCGCCGCATTCTCAAGGATCGTGTCGGCGCCCTTGCGCGGGACCGCGATCGAATCGTGCGCGCGATCGACACGTTGCTGTTGGGTGTATAGATCGGCCGCCCGTCGGGCGCCGCGACGCGGGACGGGGACGATGTCCGGACACTCCCGCACCGCTTGACGAAACCGCGCGGCGGCGCGATCAAGCGGCGGTGAGGTGACCCATGCAGCTCAAGGATCCCGCCCTTCTCCGCAAGGATGCTTTCGTCGACGGCGCCTGGATCGCCGCCGACAGCGGCAAGCGCTTCGCGGTGAGGAACCCGGCCAGCGGCGCGCACATCGCCGACGTGCCCGACCTCGGCGCGGCGGAAACGAAGCGCGCGATCGCGGCCGCCAACGCCGCCTACCCCGCCTGGCGCGCCAAGAGCGGTAAAGAGCGCGCCGGCATCCTGCGCGCCTGGTTCAACCTGCTGATGGCCAATGCCGACGATCTCGCGGCGCTCATGGTCACCGAGCAGGGCAAGCCGCTCGCCGAGGCCAAGGGCGAGGTGGCCTACGGCGCGTCGTTCATCGAATGGTTCGCCGAAGAGGCGAAGCGCGTCTATGGCGACGCGATCCCCACCGTGTGGGGCGACAAGCGCCTGTTCGCGCTCAAGGAGCCGATCGGCGTCTGCGCCGCGATCACGCCGTGGAATTTCCCGATTGCGATGATCACACGCAAGATCGCGCCCGCCCTGGCGGCGGGTTGCACGGTCGTTGCCAAGCCCGCCGAGCAGACGCCGCTTTCGGCGCTGGCCATCGCCGAACTCGCGCAGCGCGCGGGCATGCCCAAGGGCGTGTTCAACGTCGTGACGGGCGATGCCGTTGCCATCGGCGGCGAGCTCACCGCCAACCCGGTCGTGCGCAAGCTCTCGTTCACGGGCTCCACCGAAATCGGCAAGCTGCTGATGCGCCAATGCGCCGGCACGGTGAAGAAAGTTTCGCTCGAGCTCGGCGGCAACGCGCCGTTCATCGTATTCGACGACGCCGATCTCGACGCCGCGGTGGAAGGCGCCATCGCCTCCAAATACCGCAACACCGGCCAGACCTGCGTCTGCGCGAACCGCTTCCTGATCCAGGACGGCGTGTATGACGAGTTCACCTCGCGACTCGCCCAGGCGGTGAGCGCGCTCAAGGTCGGCGACGGCTTCACGCCCGGCGTGGCGCAAGGCCCGCTGATCGACGCGCAGGCGCTCGAGAAGGTCGAGCAGCACGTGGCCGACGCGAAGAGCAAGGGCGCGCGCGTCGTCATCGGCGGCAAGCGCCACGCGCTCGGCGGCACGTTCTACGAGCCCACCGTGCTCGCGAACGCCACCGCCGAGATGCGGCTCGCGCGGGAGGAAACGTTCGGCCCGGTCGCGCCGCTGTTCCGCTTCAAGGCCGACGACGACGCGATCCGCATCGCCAACGACACCGAGTTCGGCCTCGCCTCGTATTTCTACAGCCGCGACAACCGCCGCATCTGGCGCGCCGCCGACCGGCTCGAATACGGCATGGTGGGCGTGAACACCGGCATCATTTCGACCGAAGTCGCGCCGTTCGGCGGCATGAAGGAATCGGGCATCGGCCGCGAGGGCTCGAAATACGGCATCGAGGAATACGTCGAAGTCAAATACGTGGCGCTCGGCGGGCTCTGATCCCGGCAACGCAGCGCGCGCCGCTTTGCCCCGCGCATTGAGCCGAGGACCGCGCTCGTCTAGCCTGCCGCTCCCCGCCTTGAGCACGTATCCGTCATGTCCATCGTCGCGGCCGAGGAGCTAATCTACGACTACCCGGGTGCGCGCGCGCTTGACCGCGTGTCGTTTGCCATCGAACCGGGCACGATCACGGCGCTGGTCGGCCCGAACGGCGCGGGCAAGACGACCTTGCTGCGCTGCCTTGCCGCCCTCGACCGGCCCGCCGCGGGGCGCGTCGTCCTCGACGGCCTCGACGTCGCCGGCCATCCGCGCGAAAGCCATCGCAAGCTCGGCTATCTCTCCGATTTCTACGGGCTCTACGACGAGCTTACCGTGCGGCAATGCCTCGCCTATCACGCCGCAATCCACGATCTCGGTCGCGCGGAACAGGCGGAGGCGCTGGAGCGCACCGCGGCGCGCCTCGACCTCGCCGCGCTCATGGAGCGCCGCGCCGCGCAGCTCTCGCGCGGCCAGCGCCAGCGCCTCGCGATCGCGCAGGCGATCGTCCACGATCCGGCGCTGCTGCTGCTCGACGAGCCGGCCGCCGGGCTCGACCCCGAGGCGCGCTGGAATCTCTCCTCGCTGATCTCCGACCTCGCCAAGGGCGGGATGACGCTCATCGTCTCCTCGCACATCCTTTCGGAGCTCGAGGATTACTCGACGCACGTGATGATCATCCGCGGCGGCAAGCTGGTGCTGCACAAGCCGCTCGCCGAGGCGGCCGCCGCGATCGGCGCAAGCGAACGCGGCAGCGAGCACGGCGCGGAAGCGCGCCAGACCTGCATGCGCGTCGAGATCGCGGCGCCCGATCCGGGCTTCGAGAAGGTGCTGACCGGCTTCACCGCCGCCGCGCGCGTGGCCGTGCACGGCACCAGCGCGAGCGTGTTCATTCCCGCCGATGCCGGTGCGCGCGCGGCGCTGCTGCGCCATTGCGTCGGCGCCGGGCTGCCGGTCGTCGCCTACGCCGAGGATCGCGCGCGGGTCGAGGAGATCTATTTCGCGCTGTCGCAGGACGGCGCGAAGAAAGGCGCGGCGCCGTGATCGCCAATCCGGAGTTCCGGCGCAATCTGTGGGTCCAGTTCACGGGCACGCGCGTGCTCGTGGCCTCGATGCTGTGCGGCCTTCTGCTCGTCTGCGCGCTGGCGGTGGATTACGGGCTCACGCGGAATGCCTTCGTGCCCGACATCACCGCGTTCGTCGCCTATTGGCTGGGCGCCGCGATCGTCGTCTTCTGGGCCGGCCGCCAGGCGGCCGGGGCCGTGCTGCGCGAGATCCGCGGCCGCACCTGGGACGCGCAGCGGCTTTCGACCCTGCACCCGTGGACGATGGCGTGGGGCAAGCTGTTCGGCGCCACCTCGCTGGCCTGGTTCATGGCGCTCGTCTGCTTTGCTGCGTATCTCGCGGCCGGCGCCTATCTGGGGGCGCTGCGCGCCGTGCTCGCCGGCGCCGCCGCGCTGATCGGCTACGGCCTCGTCTGCCAGGCGACCGGAATGCTCGCGAGCCTCGCCCGGCTTTCGGGGCGGCCCGGAGACCGCGGCGGCGGCACGACGGTGGCCCACGTCGTCGGCATGATCGCGACGGCCCTCCTCGCCGCCTTCGTCTATTGGGGCATCGGCAACGAGGCGCGCTGGTTCGGCCTCGTGATCGGGCGCGACGGGCTGGTTCTGCTGACGATCTGGTTTTTCGCGTTGTGGGCGGTCGCGGGCGTCTACCGGCGCATGCGGCGCGAATTGCAGATGCGCAGCGCGCCGTGGGCCTGGCTGCTGTTCCTCGTCACCTTCGTCGTCTATGGCGAAGGCCTCGCCTATGGCCGCGGCCAGCCCGAGATCGCGCTGCTGCTGCCGGCCGGCCTTCTCGCCGTGATGCTGTGGACGGTCACGCTGATCGAGGCGAAGGACGCTCTCGCGCTGCGCCAGAGCCTGCGCCATCTGGCGCGCGGACGATGGAGCGCCGGCGCCGCGCTGCTGCCGCTGTGGCTCGTCACCTATGCCGTCTTCGCGCTCGCCACCATCGGCGCGATCGCGCTCGGCGCAGGCGGCCCGGTTTCTCTGCGTTTCCTGCGTATTCCCGGCGAGCCGGTCTCCGACACGCTGCTGATCCTGATCGCGACGTTCCTGTTTCTCACGCGCGACATCCTGATCGTGCAGGCTCTGGCCCTCGGCCGCGATGCGAGCCTCGCCAGCGTGTCGGGCGGCATGGCTTGGTTCGTGCTCTACTTCGCCGTCCCGGCCGTGCTGATCGCGGGCCAGCAGACGCAATTGCTCGGCATCGTTCTGCCCACCGGACAGGGCGGCTGGCTGCTCGGCATTCTGCCGGCGGCGGCGCAGGCGGCGCTGTGCCTCGCCCTGTTCGCGTTCCGCTGGCGCGCCTATTGGCGCGAGAACGCGGCCAAGGCACCGGCGGCCTAGGATCGCGCGCTCAGGCGGCCACGGCCGCGCGACGCTCGCCCCACGACAGGATATCGGTGCGGTCGTACCAATAGGTGATGTCGTCGCGCTCGATCTCGAGCTTGGCCGGCAAGGCCGCCGCGATCTCCGCCACGCCCAGCGACTTCACGCCGAAGAAGCCCGATATCTCGTTGCGGTGGATGTAGCCGCAGCGCGCGCGCGACAGCACGTTGTCGATGTAGCCCTGCTGGATCGAGCGGTGGCACTCGGAGAAGGCGAGCGTGCTGATCGCGAGATCGAATCGCCCTTCCGGCAGCCCAGCCGGCGCGCCGGTCTTGCCCGCTTCGAGGAACAGCAGTCGTTCGGCGACGGTCTGGGCGCCGAGCGCCTCGGTCAGCACGCGGCGCGCCAGCGCGATCGGTCCCGGGAGGTCGATGAGGATGTATTTCCCCACGCGGAAACGGTCGAAGAAGATCTTGCATTGGCCGCCGAAGCCGATGCCGATTTCGACGATCGTGGCGCCGTCGAGGCTGCCGAAACGCGTCTCGCAGTCGCTGAGATAGCGCATGTAGCGCACGGTGTTGGGCGCGAACCAGACGTCCGGCGCGAACTCCGTCATGATCGGGGCGCCGATGCGGTCGAGCGTCAGGAACCGGTCGTCGAACGTGGTGCGGACCCGCTCGCGAAACCGCGTGTCGACGTGGTCCGGTACGGGATCCTTGACGTCGATCGACGAGACGGCTGACAGCAGCACGCGCTCTTCGAGATGTTCGACGGTCTGCGTCAGGGCGAGCGGCCGGCGA
>CAZUYG010000156.1:0-7299 GCA_964624265.1 uncultured Candidatus Odyssella sp. | reverse complement strand
CTCCTTGCGTTCGGCCGGAGGACTTTCCCCGGCGCGCCGCTCTTCGTCGCCGCGTTTTTCCTCCGCGCGCTTCTTCTCTTCGGCGGCGCGGCGCTCCTCCGCGGCGCGTCGCTGCTCCTCCGCCGCTTTCACGGCCTCTGCGATCCGCCGCTGCTCTTCCGCGCGGCGCTCCTCGGCCGCCTTGCGCTCGGCCGCTTCGCGCTTGGCGCGTTCTTCCGCCGCGCGGCGGTCGGCAAGGCGGCGCTCTTCGGCCTGGCGCTCGTCCGCCGCCTTGCGCTCGGCTTCCACGCGGCGCGCGCGCTCCTCGGCCGCCTTGCGTTCGGCCTCGGCCTGGCGGGCGCGGTCTTCGGCCGCGCGGCGCTCGGCTTCGGCGCGCTGCGCGCGCTCGAGCGAAGCGCGATACTCGGCCTCGGCCTTGCGCACGCGCTCCTCGATGGCGCGGCGTTCGGCGGCGGCCTTGCGCTCGGCCTCCTCGAGGCGGGCGCGCTCTTCGGCGAGCCGCTTGGCTTCGGCGGCCTTGCGTTCGGCCTCTTCGCGGCGGGCGCGTTCTTCGGCGAGGCGCCGCGCCTCCGCGGCTTTCTTCTCGGCCTCTTCGCGGCGCGCCTTTTCCTCGGCGGCGGCGCGTTCGGCGGCCTCGCGGCGCGCCTTTTCCTCGGCGATGCGCCGCTCGGTGGCCGCCTTTTCCTCGGCGATCTTGCGCTCCGCGGCGGCTTTCTCTTCGGCGGCCTTGCGCTCGGCCGCGGCTTTCTCTTCCGCTGCCTTGCGTTCGGCGGCGGCCTTCTCTTCCGCAATCCGCCGGGCCTCGGCCGCTTTTCGCTCTTCCTCGGCACGGCGCGCGCGCTCTTCGGCGGCGCGCTTTTCCTCGGCGATGCGGCGCTGCTCGGCGGCCTTGCGCTCTTCTTCCTCGCGACGCGCGCGCTCTTCGGCCGCCCGCCTTTCCTCCTCGGCGCGGCGCGCGCGCTCGATCGCGGCGCGCCTTTCCTGCTCCGCGTGGATCTTGTCGATCTCGACTGCGAGGCGCAGGTCGAGCGGCAGCTGGCGGAACTTCGGCGGCGGCGCGGCCACCTTGGGCTCGGGCTTGTCGTCGCGCTCGCCGGTGAACGCCGGCTGATAGACGACGCGCGTCACGACGTCGGAACGCACGTCGGTCACCGACCGGAATTCGGCGATGAATCCGGCCGTGCCTTCGACTTTGTAGACCGGATCGCCGCGGCTTGCCGAGAGCCGCAGATCCTGGCGGTGGTCGACGAGCGGTCCGCGGCCGAGCGTTCCGGTCTGCGCGACGGCGCGCATCTCGGCGGGCGAGAGCCGCACGAGCTTGATGCCGCCCCAATAGGCGACGAGCGAATAGACTTCGTCGCCGTCGACCGTCTTGCCCTGGAACGTCAGCGTCGTCGCCGGACGGCCGTAGCGCGCGCCGAGCGTCTTGACGGTGTCCTCGAACTTGTTGCGCGAGAGCGGATATTCGCGCCGCGTCAGGATCACGTAGACGACGCGGCCCGCGGCGTCGAGATTGTATCCGAAGGTCCGCGTGTAGGTGGCGCCGTCGGCGGTTTCGTAGGCCGGGCCGGCCGCGCACCAGACGAGGCCCGTCGCCGCGCTGTCGACGCAGCCGGCGCCGCGCGCGCGCTTGTCGAACAGCGCGATGCCCTGCACCGAGAAACCCTGGCGCACCGCGCGGACGATCGGATCGCGCAACGGATCGGTCTCGGCGCGCGCAACGCCCGGAGCCGCCGCGGTGATGGCGGCGCACGCGGCAAGAACGATTTTCGCAAACGGTTTCATTTGCCCCTCATGCCCCTCGGAGCCCGCCCGGTTGCAGGTAAAAGCGAGGCCATATCAAAGAGCTTTCCCGGGCGAATCTCAAGCTCAACTGGACCGGCATTCGGCAAAATATTTTCTGCCCTCGATGTATATTCAATCTCCGGCCTCCGTAGTCTTGCGGACGCGCGAAAAGCCCGATTTTTCGGGAAAAACAAGGCGTGCCCGGCCTGCCGCAAATTTTATCGCGAGCCCGCCGCGCGCGGCGTTTTAAGGTTATGGAATTGCCAAAGGCCGGCGCCATGTGGCCGGGTCAGTTCGGTTTCTTCGTTTCGCCCGGCGGCAGGTCGTGCATCGCCTCGTATTCGTCGGTCGTGCGCGGGTGGGGGCGCGGCGCGCCGGCGTAGGGATCGAGCTTCGATTCGCTCTGCACGATGATGCGGCAGTCGCCGCACATGCGCAGCCGCTCGAGGATGGCCTTGTCGGCGAACATCCAGTGCTGGCCCTCGAGCTTCTTCACGACCGCGTCGATCGCGCTCTTGGTGCCGAACGCCTTGCCGCAGCGCGCGCAGTGCGCGGGCTCTTCCTCTTTGATCGTCACCGTCCCGCGGCTCTGCGCCGCGAAGTCGATTCGCGGCACCAGCTCGATCACTTTTTCGGGGCAGGTGTTCCTGCACAGACCGCACTGGATGCAGGCGCTCTCGTCGAAGCGCAGCATCGGCTTGTCGGGATTGTCCTTGAGCGCGCCGGTGGGGCAGGCGGAGACGCAGGCGAGGCACAGCGTGCAGCCCGCCACGTCCACGTCGAGCGCGCCGAACGGCGCGCCCTTCGGCATCGCGAGCACGTCCACCGGCGCTGGCGCCGCTTCGTGCAATTTTGCGAGCGCGAGCCGCGCGAGTCCGCGCTTGTCGCCGAGCGGCAGGAACGCGCGCGTTTTCGCCGAGGCCAGCGGCAACGGGCCATAGAGCACGGCCGAGAGCGCGTCGGGATCGTCGGTCTCGATCAGGCCGATGCGCCCGCCGCCGTAGCCGAGCCCCGCGAGCACCGTTTCGGCGTAGCCCATCTGCTGCGCGAGCGCGGCGCGTTCGTATTTCGCCTTGGCCGGCGCCACGATGCGGATCGCGGCGGCCCCCATCGCGATCGCGGCGGCGAAAAATTCGAGACCGAGCTGCGTGATTTCGTTGACGGCGAACGGAATCACGCGCGCCGGCAGACCGCGCCCGAGCCGCGCCGCGAGATCGATCAGCGGCTCGCCGTGGCGGAGATCGTGCACGAGCAGCACGGCGTTGCGCCCGTTCGCGGCGTCGTAGGCCTCGAGCAGCACGCGCAGCCGGGTGAGAAGATCGGCCGGGCGCGGCAGGCTGTAAGTGACCGCGCCCGTCGGGCACACCGCGCCGCAGGAGCCGCAGCCGGCGCACACGAACGGGTCGATGGCGACGTGGTCGCCGGCCGGGGAAATCGCGCCCGGCACGCAAACGTCGAGGCAGCGCGTGCAGCCGGTCTTCTTCGAGCGCGAATGGGCGCAGAGATCGGCCTGGAACAGCGCGTAGCGCGGCTTGTCGAACTCGCCGACGAGTTCGGCGGCCTTGGCGATCGCGTCTTCGACCGCGCGCGTGCTGGCGGGATCGGGGCGCAGATAGCCGTCGCGCGTCTCGTGGGCGCTGAACAGCGGCGTGCCGCCGGTGAGGTCGAGGATGATGTCGCAGCGCGAGCGCGCGCCGTTCTTGCCGGTGCCGTAGGCGAGCGACACGCGCGACGAGGGCGACGGCGTCGCGTAGTCGTCGACGATCAGCTCGAACGCGCCGAGATGCCCCTTCGCGCCGCGCACGCGGCCCTGCACGACCGGCACGTCCATCAACCGCGGCGGAATCACCTCGGCGCCGGGCTGTAGTAGCACCGTGACGTTGAGGCGGTCGGCGAGCCGGCGCGCGGCCTCGATCGCGCTCTGGTCCTTGCCGTAAATCAGCGTCACGCCTTCCGACTTCAGCGAGACGACCGGCGCCGGCGTCACGTCGAGCGCGGCGTGGCGCAGCAGCGCCGCGATTTTCGGCGTCGCGTCCTGCGCCTCCTCGGACCAGCCCGCGGCCTCGCGGATGTTCACGAAGGCGAGTGGGATGTCGCGCTTGGCTTCTTCCTTCTGCTCCTCGAAGCGCGGCGCTTCCTGCGTGCAGGCGACGATGAGCGGCTTCCCCTCGCCGAGGGCCAGAATGAACCGGCCGAGCTCGGTGCCGCAGAGCTGCGTCGCGAGCCCGCGCGCGTCGGGCTTCGCACGGCAGGCGCGCGCGAGCACGTTGCCGTCGAGCGGCATCGTGCCTTCGCAGTCGCACACCAAAACGCGCTTGCCTTCGATCTCCATCGCCGCTTCCGCGCCGTCTCGTCTTGTTTCGGGCGCGCCTCTATATAGGTCTTTCCTTTCCCGGTCGACGAGGCCGGAGCCCGCCATGGACCGCCAGCCGCAGTTTCCGCCGATCTACCAGCCGCAGCGCCTCCGCGAGAACGACGCGCATGTCGCCGCGGTCGCGGCCGCGCGCGCCGGCGCCGAGGCGGCGACGCTGCTGTGGGCCGAACGCGCCGACGCGATCGACATGGCGGTCGTGCTCCGGCCCGATGATTCGACGAAATATCCCGAAAACATTGCCTATGTCGGTATGAACGCGGTTGGCGACGCGCTCGGCGGCCTGCTGCCCGAGCAGGCGCCGGTGGCGTTCGAATGGCCCGACCGCGTCCTCGTCAACGACGGCTGCATCGGCGGCACGCGGCTCGCCGCGGCGCCCACCGCGTCGATCGGCCAGACGCCGGACTGGATGGTGTGGAGCGTGCTGCTCGCGATCGAGCCGGACCCGGACGACGAGCCGGGGAATCATCCGGACGTGACGACGCTCGGCGACGAATTCGCCTATGGGGAACTGTTTTCGGCGACCGACCTGCTCGAGGCGATCGCGCGGTTTTTCCTGCGCTGGACGGTGCGCTGGCAGGAAGACGGCTTCGCGCCGGTGCGCGCGGCGTGGATGGAGCGGGCGCTCGGCCACCACGAGCGGGAGATCGCGCGGCGCGTGTTCTTCCGCGTCGAGGCGATCGACGACGACGGCACGGTCACGCTGCGCCGCGACGGGCTGAAGCGTATCCTGACGATCGGCCAGGGCATGCAGCGGCGGACGTGGTGGCTGCCCGACCGCTTCGGCGCCTACAAGGCGATGGCGGAGGCGGCGAAGCGATGAAGCTGCTGCGCACGATCCGCTTCGATCCGACCGACGAGAAGGTATTTCCGCGCGCCGCGGCAGCGGACGAGATCGCGGTCGCGGGCGCCTTTCTGTTCGCCGACGACGAGCCCGAGACGCTGGCCGGCAAGCGCCTCCAGGCGTTCAAGAGCGGCTTTCTCGGCCTCGAAAGCTTTGGTTTTTCCACCTTCGCCGCGGTCGCCGAGGTGCCCGAGAGCGAGTATGCGCGCGCGATCGAGCTGCTCGCCTATCGCCTGTTCGCGGAATTCGGCGCGCCCGATCTCGAAGCGGCGCGCGCGGCGGCCAAGGACGAGGTTGATTTCGCCGCCGGCCTCTGCGCGCACCCGGTGAACACGGTCGTCGCCGTCGAGCGCGAGCTTCACGAGGACGGAATCAAGGAACGCTTCCGCACGGTGACGGCGCCGCGCGAGAAGGATCACGCGAAGGTGTGGGAATTCGGGCACGGCGGCGATGCCTGAGTTCTGGCGCTCCTCGGGCTACGACCTGCTCGACCGGCGCGCGGACGGCGCGCTCGCCGTCACCGACGCGTTCCTCGCCGCCTATCTCGCGCGGCCCGAGATGGCCCCGGTCGCCGAATCGTGCAAGGCCGAGCGCGCGCTGCATGCGGCGCTGCTCGCCGATCCGCGCCGCATGGTGACGGCCGTGAACCTCGTCGCGATCAAGGACCGCGACGCGCGCGAGAACTACGATGTGTTCGTCCGCTTCCGCGACTGGCTGGTGAAGCATGAAACGGTCGAGCGCGCCTATCACGCGCTGTTTCGCGCCGAGGCGGTGCCGTTTCCGGCGCTGTTCGTCGACCAGCTCGCCGCCGTGATCCTGCGCGGCATACTCGACGGAACCGACGACCCGCTGCGCGCGCGCGCCGGCGAGCTTTTCTTCCGTGCGCAGCAGATATCGATCGAGGAGGGCACGATCCTCGCGGCCGATGCCGAAACGGTCGAGATGCACGCCAAGACCGGCGGGCTCGGCAGCCTCGGGCGGCTGGTGGTCGAGGCCGGCACCAAGCCGCGCGCCGTCGAGCTCGACATCCTGACGGCCGAGAACGCCGCGCTCTACTGGCCGCGCAGCGACCGCTTCGACACCGTGCTCGATCTTTCTTTCGCGCGGCCGGGCCTCGACGCGCTCTGCCGCGTGCTCGAAAGCTGGGTGCGGCACTTCCTCTCCGCCGAAGTTTCGATCCAGCCGGTGCAGCAGATCCGCGACGAGCGCTGGGCGTGGCATGTGGGCCTCGACGGCGAGGCGAGCGCGATCCTCAACGACATGTACAACGGCGTCGCGGTCGGCGAGGAGCGCATGGTTCGCGTGCTTTCGCTGTTCCGCCTCGAGTTCCGCGATCCGGCGCAGATGCTGCCGCGCGTCGCCGGGCGCCCCGTCTATCTCGCGATGGCGATGAACGAAGCGAAGCGCCTGCGCTTGAAGCCGCAGAACCTGCTGGCCAATCTGCCGCTGGCGGCGCCGGCCTAGAGTCGATCGGAGGACACGATGAACGAAGACAATTTCAACATGAGCGTGCGGAAGTTCCTGAAGAACGTCGGGGTCACGTCGCAGCGCGAGATCGAAAAGGCGGTGCGCCAGGCGGAGGCCGAGGGTAAGCTCAAGGGCGCCGAGCGCCTGAAGGTCGAGGCGCGCATCACGGTGGCCGGCATCGCGCTCGATATCGACGTCGCCGGCGAGCTCGACGTGCGCTGAGCGGCGCGCGCCGGCACGGAGAAGCGGCATGGGCTGGACCGATCGCATCGCGGAGACGCGCGAGATCGGCGTCGTGGTGGAGCGCCACGCGATCGAGAGCCG
Source organism: uncultured Candidatus Odyssella sp. (assembly GCA_964624265.1). Classification (GTDB taxonomy): domain Bacteria; phylum Pseudomonadota; class Alphaproteobacteria; order Bin65; family Bin65; genus SBBV01. Next base: position 508 of record CAZUYG010000156.1, on the reverse strand, counting down.
CTGGGCGACGCATCGCTGGCATCCCGGCGCGGTGCTCCTCGAGGTTCCCGAAACGGCGCCGTGGACGAAACTCTCCGAACAGGGCGGCATCGCGCGCTTCTATGCCGGCCCGGCGACGATCACGCTGGTCCCGTCGGAAGCGGAATCCTATCTCTACAATCTCACCGGGCCCGAGCCGCTGATCTGGGTCGTGCTGCGCCCTTGCGCGCCGGAGGCGGACGGGCGCGATGTCGAACTCGATAGCGTGACGGTCGCGGCGGGCGAGGCGGAAGTGCTGGCCGGCGGCGCCGAGCTCGTCGTGGAATCCGTGCCGCTGCCGCCCGAGCTTGCCGACTGGGTGGCGGCCTTCGTCGCCGAGCATCCGGGGGCGCCGGCTACGTTCAAACGCAAGCGCAGCCGCCATGTCTCGGAGGGCAAGGCGCTGGCGGAAAAGCTGGAACGCGGCGATGAGTGACGAAGGGTTCCTCAAGCGCTGGTCGCGCCGCAAGCGGTCGGAAACGCCGCCGGC
>CAZUYG010000155.1:0-7391 GCA_964624265.1 uncultured Candidatus Odyssella sp. | reverse complement strand
GAAGGCGAGCACGAATCCGAACTCGGCGAACATCTTTCCCGCCGTGCCGGGCAGGAACGAGATCGGGATGAACACGGCCGCGAGCGTCGCCGTGGTCGAGATCACCGCGAAGAACACCTCGCGCGTGCCGAGCACGGCGGCCGCGCGCAGGCCGAGCCCCTGATGGCGCCGCCGCTCGATGTTCTCGAGCACGACGATGGCGTCGTCGACGACCATGCCGGTCGCGAGCACGAGCGCGAACAGCGTGAAGATGTTGACCGAGAAGCCCGCGATCCAGATCCCCGCGATCGTGCCGAGCGTGCAGACGGGAATCGTGACCGCGGGAATCAGCGTCGCGCGCAGCGAGGTCAGGAAAAGATAGATCACGAGGATGACGATCGCGGTGGCGATGAGCCGCGTTTCCACCACTTCGTCGAGCGCGGCGCGGACGAACACGGCGTCGTCGGAAACGACGGCAAGCTCGGTGCCCTGCGGAAGGTCGCGCCGCAGCTCGTCGACGGCCGCCTGCACGCCCTCGGAAATATCGAGCGTGTTCGACTGCGCTTGCCGGACGATGCCGATGCCGATCGCGAGCCGGCCGTTGAACCGGGTGATCGAATCCGGCGTCGCCGATGCGGCGCGCACCTGGGCGATGTCGCCCACGCGCGTCGCGTCGTTGATATAGAGTGCCGCGATTTCCGCGGCGGTGGCGACCGGCGCCTCGGTCCGCACGATCAGCGACTGCTGGCGATTCTCGAGCGTGCCGGACGGCGTGTCGAGCGACGCTCGGCCCAGCGCGGCGACGACGTCCTGCATGGTCAGGCCGCGGCTTGCCAGCGTCACCTGGTTGACGGCGACGCGGATGACCGGTGCCCGCGTGCCGTAAACCTGCGCGTCGGCGACGCCCTTCACCGCCGTGAGCCGCTGCACGATGCGGTCCTCGACGAGGCGGGTCAGTTCCTCGATGGAGATGGTCCGCGAGCTGATCGCGAGGCGAATGATGGGCGAAGCATCGGCGTCGGCCTTCCCCACGCTCGGCGGCTCGATCTTCTCGGGCAGGCGGCGGGTGATGCGCGACACGGCTTCGCGCACGTCGCTCGCGGCGATATTGAGGTCCGTACTGGCGGAGAACTCGATCGTGATGCGGCTGCGGCCGTAGGAAGATTGCGAGGAGATCGAGACGACGCCCTGGACGCGCGAGACGGCGCTTTCCAGCACGCTCGTGATCTGCGTGTCGATCGTCTCGGGCGCGGCGCCCTGGTATTCGGTCGTGACGGTGACGACGGGCTGATCGACGTCGGGCAGCTCGCGCACTTCGACGCCGCTCAGCGCCGCGAGGCCGGCGATCACGATCAGAAGATTGAGGACCACCGCCAGCACCGGCCGGCGGATGAAGAGCGCGGTCGGTCCCGCGCGGCCGGTTTCGGGGCCCGGACCGCCGCTCATCCGTTCGGCACCACGGTTACGGCCGCGCCATCGCGCAGGCCCTGCGTTCCTTCGATCACCACCTGATCGCCGTCCTTGAGCGCCGCCTCCACCGCGACGGTGTCGTTTTCCCGGCGGCGGATCGTGACGCCGACGCGCTTGACGGTGCTGCCCTCGCCGAGAACCCATACGAACGCGCCGGCGCGGTCCCACTGGATCGCGAGGCCGGGCAGCACCGGCATCTTTTCGCCCGGGATCTGCACCTGGACGGAGAACGTCATTCCGGCGATGAGCCGGTTCTGATCGTTCGGAATCGTCGCCTCGACGCGCAGGGTGCGCGAGGCGGCATCGACCCGCGTGTCGAGCGCGGTAACCTTGCCGTTGAACACGGCGCCGGACAGCGCGGGCGTCGTGACGCGCACGTCGTGCCCGAGCGTGAAGGCGCCGGCCACGCGCTCCGAGACCACGAAAGCCACAAGCAGGCTGGTGCGGTCGTCGATTGTGGCGATGGCGGCGCCCTGGGCCAGATAGTCGCCTTTGCCGAGCGTCGTGAGCCCCATCACGCCGTCGAACGGCGCGCGCACGACGCGGCGCCTCAGCTCGTACTGCTTCGCCTCGAGCTCCGCGCGGGCGAGGGCGAGCGCGGTTCGCGCCTGGTCGACCTGGACGGTCGGGACCGCGTTGCGCTCAACGAGGCCCTGAAGCCGTTTCAGATTGGCGTCGGCCTCGTCGACTTTCACCTGGGCGAGCTTGACCGCGATTTCCTCGGCCTCGCTCTTGAGCTTCAGCAGCTCTTGTCCGGCCTTCACGGCTTCGCCGGGGCGAAAACGGATATCCTCGATCACGCCGGCAACCTCGGCCGAGATGGTCAGGCTGCGAATGGCGCGGCCGGTGCCGATGGCCGCCACCAGATCGCCGACGGTCTGCACCTGCACCTTCGCCACGACGACGCGGTTCGCGGCGGCGCCGCGCCGCTGCTGGCCCGGCTGCGGCCGCGCGCTGTCGGGCCGCGCCGGGGCCGTGCGCTGGTCGGCACGCTGCTGTGCCACGCTCGGCGCGCCCGAGGAGCCGCGCAGCAGAAAATACCCGCCGATGCCTCCCGCCAGGACCACGAGGGCCGCCACGGCTGCGATACGCTGCGTCTGAGATTTCATGCTTTCACCCGCCGGGTGGTGAACGATCATCGCTGCTTTGCGTTCGCGACTAGACCTTGCGCGTGGTAGGGGCGCAACCGGTTTCCGGGTTGTCGGCATCGTCGGGTTTCGGGGATCGGATCGAGGCGGAGCGGTTGTCGGCATCGGCCATGCGGCGGCGCTCGGGCATGCCATCCACCGCAAACGAATAAGGCCGAGGCGTTACCGCCTCGGCCCTGTTTCGGTCCCCCTGCTTATCTTTCGGCGCCGGAGCCTCCCCCTCGGATTGACCGGCGCTGAGGTGCTTGGTACCGCGTTCCTCCCCAACGACTTGGGCGCAGACTTTGCGCTTCAAATCTGCCCAAGTGCATCCCAATCCGCAAGCATTTTGCTTCCGGAATGTCACTTTTATGATTGGCTTTCCGTTCGCATGAGGGGGCGTCCTGCCCTCATCCCAGCGCGAAATGGAGAACGAAAACGGCACCGATAAGTAAAACTGCCAAGGAGAGTTGGGAAAAGCGCCCGCTCAGGACCTTCACCGCGATGTAGGTGATGAGGCCCAAGCCGATGCCGGTCGCGATCGAATAGGTGAGCGGCATCCCGAGCGCGGTGACGACGGCCGGCGCATACTCCGTGGGATCCTTCCAGTCGATCTCGGCCAGCGGCGACGCCATCATGCAGGCGACGAACAGGATCGCGGGCGCGGTCGCATAGGGCGGAATGGCGCTCGCCAATGGCGCGAAGAACAGTGCGAGCAGGAAGAGAATGCCAACGACGGCTGCCGTCATCCCGGTGCGGCCGCCGGCTTTGATGCCGGCCGCGCTTTCGATGTAGCTCGTCGTCGTCGAGGTGCCGAACACGGCGCCCAGCGCCATCGCGCTGCTGTCGGCAATGAGCGCCTTGCCGAGGCGCGGGAGCTTGCCGTCCTTGTCGAGCATGCCCGCCTGATGCGCGACACCGACCAGCGTGCCCGCCGTGTCGAAGAACGCGACGATGAAGAAACTGAACAGTACGATGAGCAGCGTGGGGACGGGCAGGGCGAACAGGCCGCCGAAATCCAGCTTCGCGAACACCGGCGAGGGATCGGGCGGCAGGCCGAACACGCCGGCGAACTTCGTCACCGTCTTGCCGTCGGCGTGCGGGATCGCGAACACGATTCCCACGATCGTGACGGCGAGAATGCCGATGATGATCGCACCGGCGACGCCGAGCCGGTCGAGCGCCACCATCACGAAGAAGCCGGCGGCCGCCAACAGCACGGCGCCCGAGGCGAGCTTGCCGGAGGTGACGAGCGTGGCCGGGTGATCGACGACGATGCCGGCCGATTCGAGCGCGATGATGCCGAGGAAAAAGCCGATGCCGGCGGCGATCGCCATCTTCTGCGATTTCGGGATCGCGTTGATCAGCCACTCGCGGATCGGCGTCGCGCTGATCGCAACGAAAATGAGCCCCGCCACGAACACGCCCGCCAGCGCCGCCTGGAACGAGAGCCCCATCGTCTTGACCACGACGAAGGCGAAGAACGCGTTGAGGCCCATCCCCGGCGCCGTGGCCACCGGATAATTCGCGAGCAGCCCCATCGCCAGCGAGCCATAGGCCGCGGCGAGGCAGGTGGCGACGAACACGCCGCCCGGGTCCATCCCCGCCGCCGCCAGGATCTGCGGATTGACGAACACGATGTAGGCCATCGTGAGGAAGGTCGTGGCGCCGGCCACGACCTCCGTGCGCGGCGTGCTGCCCGCGGCGGCGATGCCGAAGTGGCGGTCGAGCATGGGGGTCCCCTGACAGACAGCCGACGATTGGATAAACGCGGCCCCGGGTCAAAGCATTGTTTCCGCCGCCCGCTTTTCCTAATCTCCGCCGCCCTTGCCGCGCCGCAATCGTGGCGCCTTTTCCCTCCTGAGAGTGTTGGACCGAGCATGCGCCTGTCGCGCTATTTCCTGCCGTTGCTCAAAGAAACCCCGGCCGAGGCGCAGATCGTCTCGCACCGCTACATGCTGCGCACCGGCATGGTCCGCCAATCGGCCGCCGGCATCTACACCTGGCTGCCGCTCGGCCTGCGGGTGCTCAAGAAGATCGAGCAGATCGTGCGCGAGGAGCAGGACCGCTCGGGCGCCGTCGAGGTGCTGATGCCGACGATCCAGTCGGCCGACCTGTGGCGGAAGTCGGAGCGCTACGAGGCCTACGGCAAGGAGATGCTGCGCATCACCGACCGCCACGACCGCGAGATGCTCTACGGCCCGACGAACGAGGAGCTGATCACCGACATCTTCGCGAAGGAGGTGCGGAGCTACCGCGACGTGCCCAAGAATCTCTATCACATCCAGTGGAAATTCCGCGACGAGGTGCGCCCCCGTTTCGGCGTGATGCGCGGTCGCGAGTTCCTGATGAAGGATGCCTATTCCTTCGATCTCGATTACGCGGGCGCGCGGCTGGCCTACAACAAGATGTTCATCGCGTATCTGCGCACCTTCGCGCGGATGGGCCTGAAGGCGATTCCGATGGAGGCCGAGACCGGCCCGATCGGCGGCAATCTCAGCCACGAATTCATCGTGCTGGCCGAGACCGGCGAATCGCGCGTGTTCTGCGACCGCGATTTCATCAACGCCGACGTGCTCGCCCAGCCGATCGACTACGGCGACGAGGCGGCAGTGAACGGCGTCGTCGAGCGATTCACGAAGCTCTACGCGCGCACCGACGAGAAGCACGATCCCGCCGCGTTCGAGAAGGAGGTGCCCGAGGCGCGCCGCTACGAGGGCCGCGGCATCGAAGTGGGCCACATCTTCTACTTCGGGACCAAATATTCGGCGCCGCTCGGCGCGCGCGTGGCCGCGCCCGACGGAAAGGACGTGATCGTCCATATGGGCTCCTACGGCATCGGCGTCTCGCGCTTGGTCGGCGGCATCATCGAGGCGAGCCACGACGACAACGGCTGCATCTGGCCGGAGGCGGTGGCGCCGTTCAAGGTCGGCCTCATCGCGCTGCGCCCGGGCGACAAGGAGGCGGGGCCGTTCGCCGACCGTCTCTACACGGCGCTCACGGCGGCCAAGGTCGAGACGCTCTACGACGACGTGGAGAACAGCGCGGGCGCGAAATTCGCGGCGATGGATCTCATCGGTCTGCCCTGGCAGATCATCGTCGGGCCCCGCGGCGTGAAATCCGGCACGGTCGAGCTGAAAGATCGCAAGACCGGCAAGCGCGAAGACGTCTCGCCCGAAAGCGCGCTCGCGCGCATGGCGGGGTAGCGGCGATGCTCGTCGCCCGCCGCCTGTTCCTGTTCTCGCCGCTGGAGCGCATGATCGCGTGGCGCTACCTGAAGCCGCGGCGGAAGGAAGGGTTCGTCTCGGTCATCGCCGGATTTTCGTTCCTCGGCATCATGCTCGGCGTCGCGACGCTCATCATCGTGATGTCGGTGATGAACGGCTTCCGGCACGATCTGCTCGGCCGGCTGCTCGGCTATGCGGGCCACGTCGTCGTCAGCAGCGCGACCGGCCAGCTCAAGGACTACGACGCCGTGGCCGCGCGCCTGAAGACGGTGCCCGACGTGCTCTCGTCGGTGCCGGTCATCGACGCCCAGGCCGGCATGACGTCGCGCGGCGTGATCGCGCCGACCCAGATCCGCGGCCTCAAGCCGGAGGACCTCGCCAATCATCGTCTGTTCGCGGCCAACATCCTCGGCGGCAAGCTCGACGATTTCAAAGGCGACAACGTCATCATCCTCGGCTACCGGCTGGCCGACCGGCTCGGCGTGCGCCCGGGCCAGACGGTGTCGGTGCTGGCACCGGCGCCGTCCGACATGGTGACGCCGTTCGGCACGCCGCCGATGATCACGCTCACCTACAAGGTCGTCGGTATTTTCAACGTCGGCATGTCGCAGATCGACGGCCTCATGGCTCTGACGACGCTCGAAGGCGCGCGCCGCGCATTCGGCTACGACAACGCCGTCAGCGGCGTCGAGCTGTCGCTGAAGAACCCGGACCGGACGCCGGCGGCAACCGACGCGATCCTGCAGCTGAATCTTCCGGGCGTGCTCGTCCGCACCTGGCAGCAGACCTTTTCCGACTATTTCAACGCGCTCGAAACCGAGCGCCACGTGATGTTCCTCATCCTCACGCTGATCATCATCGTGGCCGCGTTCAACATCATCTCGAGCCTCGTGATGATGGTGAAGGACAAGACCCAGGCGATCGCCATTCTGCGCACGATGGGCGCCACGCGCGGCACGATCATGCGCGTCTTCGTGCTGTCGGGCGCCAGCATCGGCGTGGTGGGCACGCTGAGCGGCGTCGGGATCGGTCTGCTGATCTCCTACAACGTCGACGCGATCAAGCGTGCGCTCGAGGGATTGCTCGGCACGCAGCTGTTCCCGGCGACGATCTATTTCCTCTCGCGCCTGCCGGCCCGCGTGGACATACAGCAGGTGGTCGAGATCGGCGCGATGGGGCTCGGCCTGTCGCTGCTGGCGACGATCTACCCGTCGTGGAAGGCGGCACGGCTCGATCCGGTCGAGGCCATGCGCTATGAATGACGGGTCCGGCGGCGGCGTGCCGATCCTCGAGCTGCGCAACATCGCCAAAGCGTTCACGCACGCGAGCGGAATTCTTCCGATCCTGACCGACGTGTCGCTCGTCGTGCGGCCCGGCGAGATGGTGGCGCTGGTCGGCCCCTCGGGCTCCGGCAAGTCGACCCTGCTGCACATCGCGGGCCTGCTCGATCGGCCGAGCGGCGGATCGGTCGCGATCAAAGGCCGCGACTGTTCGAACCTGCCCGATTCCGAACGCTCGCGCCGGCGCCGCGACGTGCTGGGCTTCGTCTACCAGTACCACCACCTGCTGCCGGAGTTCTCGGCGCTCG
>CAZUYG010000154.1:0-7401 GCA_964624265.1 uncultured Candidatus Odyssella sp. | reverse complement strand
ACGCCGATGCCTTTGGCGCAATTGACGGGGCCGAGTGCGGCGGCTAGAAGCCCGCAGCCCAAGGCGCTTTCGCCGCCTTGATCGGAAAGGCTAAAGTACCGATCTCACCGTTCGCCGATCCTGCGGGATCGGGTCGATCGCCAGCGATCGACGTTCCGGCGCCGCTGTAGCTCAGGGGTAGAGCAGCGCATTCGTAATGCGCGGGCCGGGGGTTCAAATCCCTCCAGCGGCACCATCTTCTTATTGAGCGCGCAGTCCGCTGGCTGATGGTCCGGCCGGCGCCATCATTTGGCAGCCGGCGGCTGGCCTGCACGCGCCGCCGCGCGCTTCTTCATGCGCCCCCGTACCCACACCACGACCGCGCCGAAGACGGTGGTGCCGACGAAGAAGATGAATACGTAGCCGAACACCTTCTCGCCGATGTTGTGCACGTCCTTGAAATAGAGGCCGGCCACGGCGCCGGGGACGAGCAGCATCGGCAGCCAGACGATGGCCGAGACGGCATTGGCGACCTGAAATTTCCACTGCGTCATCTTCATCATGCCGGCGACGATCGGCACCACCGCGCGCAGCGGCCCGAAGAAGCGTCCGATGAACACGCTCAAAACGCCCCAGCGCCGGAAGAATTCGTATCCGCGTTCGAGTTGCTCGGGCTTGCCGCGGAACGGCCACAGATGCGGCACACGCTCCTTGAAATAGAGCCCGATCCAATACGAGACCGAATCGCCGAAGACGGCGCCGGCGATGCCCCACGGAATCACGATCCACGGATCGAGCGCGCCCGAGCCCACCAGCGCCCCGGCGCCCACGATCATCGCCGTGAACGGCACGAGCAGCGACAGAAACGCCATCGATTCGGCGAAGGCCAGGCCGAAGATCACCGGCCCGGCCACCAGCTGGTTGGCCGAAATGAAGCGGAGCACGTCTTCGATCCACTGGTCCATGGCGTTGCGTCGGATACCGCCCGGCCTGTTGCAATGCGTTAGATTGGCACGCCGCCGCGCGTCGGCGAGGACGGGTTCCGCCGCGGCGCCGGAAAAACGGTTGCGCGGGGCCCCGCGCGGCGCGAAAACCTGTCCTTAACCATGGCACTCTAGCCTGCCGCAATGGCGGCGCCGTCCGAACTGCAACCCTGGCGTGTCGCCGCGCGACCTTGCGGAGGTAACTACAGCGGATGAGGAACGCCGCGTCCATGCCCGAGCCCACCGTACCGGTGGCGGAGACGAACGCGGGTGCCGGCGGCGAGCCCGCCGGCGGGTTCGCCGCCGCGCTCGCGGCCGTGTTCGGCGTATCCCCGCTCGGCCAGGCCCTGTTCGACGGGGCGGGTCGCTGCGTGGCGGCCACGCCCGCTTTCGGCCGCCGCGCGGCCGGCGCCGCCGATTCCGACGGGCGCCTCAGCGGCGGTTTCCTTGCCGCCGCCGACGTGCGCGCCGTCACGATCGCGGGGCATGCCTGTACGCTGGTGACGTTGCGCGATGAGAGCGCGGCCGCCGCCGAAGCCGCGGTCGCCCCCGCTCCCGCCGCGCCCGGCACGGCCGTTGGCCTGGTCTCGTTGCTGCGCGCGCTGCTCGATGCGCTCCCGGCCTCCATCAATCTCAAGGACCGCGAACTGCGCTACCTGTTCATGAACCGGGGCCAGGCGCAGCTCTGGGGCATCGATCCCTCCGCCGCGATCGGGCGCACCACGGCCGAGATCCGCGGCGAGCAGGCGCCGCGAAGCCTCGAATACGAGCGCCGCGTGCTCGAAACCGGCGAAGCGGTCCCGTTTTTCGACGACAACCTTGCCGGCGCCGACGGCGTGGTGCGCGATTGGCTCGTCACCAAGCTGCCGATCAAGAATCCGCGCACCGGCGAAACGGAAGGCGTCGCCACCTTCGCGCTCGACGTCAGCGACCGGAAGCGTCTCGAATCGGCGCTGATGGCCACGAAGCGCGCGGCCGAGGCCGCGAGCCAGGCCAAGACGATGTTCCTCGCGCAGGTGAGCCACGAATTGCGCACGCCGCTCAACGCCATCATCGGCTTCACCGAGATGATGACGCAGGAGATCTTCGGCCCGCTCGGCGCGCCGCAATATCACGGCTATGCCGGCGACGTGCTGAAGGCGGCGCGGCACCTGCTCAGCATCATCACCGACATGCTCGACGTGACGCGCCTCGATGCCGGCGCGCTGGCGCTCGAATTGGCCCCGGTGTCGCCGGGCGAAATCGTCGGCGAGGCCGGGCGCATGATGGCGCCGGCCGCGGCCACCAAGCGCATCCAGCTCCGCCAGTTCGTCGAGCCGTCGCTGCCGGCGCTCAAGGCGGATGCGCGGCGCCTGCGCCAGGCGCTCATCAACCTGATCGCGAACGCGGTGAAATTCACGCAGGAAGGCGGCACGGTCGGTTTCGGCGCTCGCCGCGCCGAGGGCGGTATCGAGGTTTACGTCGAAGACAGCGGCATCGGCATGACGCCGGAAGACATCGAAGTGGCGCTCACCGTGTTCGGCCGCGCCAAGGACGGCTATGCCAAGGCCCAAGAGGGCACCGGCCTCGGCCTGCCGCTGGCCAAGGCGCTGATCGAGCGCCACGGCGGCCGCTTCACGATCGAGAGCGCGCGCGGCAAGGGCACGAAGATCAAGGCGCTGTTCCCGGCCGATTGCCTGGCGAAAGACGGCAGCGCGGGTTAACCGCCGCTACGGATCAAATTACTTCAGCACCTTTTCGAGCCGCGCCAGTCCCTCGCCCAGCCGGTCGAGCGAGCAGGCGAAGCAAAGGCGCATGAAATTCGGCGCGCCCGGGCCGAACGCGGTGCCGGGCGCCAGGCCCACATTCGCGCGGTCGACGAGCTTGAAGGCCAGCGCGCGCGCGTCGTCTTCGCCTTCCACCGAGAAGAACGCGTAGAAAGCGCCCTCGGGCGGCGCATAGCGCACGCGCGGCAGGCGCGAGAACGTCTCCGTCACCATGTCGCGGCCCTTGGCGCAGCGCGCCACCTGCTCGGCGAGGAACGCGTCGCCTTCGTTCAGCGCGGCCACGGCGCCGTATTGCAGGAACGTCGGCACGCCCGACGTGTTGTATTGCACCAGGTTCTCGTACACCTGCCCGAGCTGCTTCGAGGCCACCACCCAGCCCATCCGCCAGCCGGTCATCGCCCAGTTCTTCGAGAAGGTGTTGACGACGACGACGCGCTCGTCCGGATCGGCGATTTCGAGGAACGAGGGCGCGGCCTTGCGGTCGTACACCAGCCGGCCATACACCTCGTCGGCCACGATCCAGAGCCCGCGCTTGCGCGCGAATTCCAGCAGCGCCTTCTGCTCCTCGCGGCTCATCATGTAGCCGGTCGGGTTGCCCGGCGAGTTGACGAAGATGATCTTGGTCTTCGGCCCGCACGCGGCCATCACCTTCTCGATGTCGAGCGTCCACCCGCGGTTGCCGAAGGTCAGCATCACCGGCTTCACGACGCCGGCCATGATGTCGACGGCGGCGGCGACGTTGGGCCAGCACGGGCTCGGCACCACGACCTCGTCGCCGGGGTTCACCAGCATCTGGATCGTTTCCTTGATCGCCGACATGCCGCCGACGGTCAGGAAGATGCGTTCGGGGTCGATTTTCGTCGCGTAGCTGCGGCCGAGATAATCCGCCAGCGCCTGGCGCAGCGGGGGAATGCCGCGCTGATAGGTGTAGAAGGTTTCGCCGCGTTTCAGCGCCGCCATCGCCGCGTCGGCGATGAAGGCCGGCGTCGGCTTGTCGCCCTCGCCCACCCAGAGCTGCACGAGATCCTTCTTGAGGCGCGCGTAGTTGACGACCTCGACGATGCCGCTTTCGGGCAGCGCCTTGATCTCGGGGCGGATGGCGTCGATGAGCGCCGTCTTCGGCGCGGAAGCGGGGGAATCGTTCATGGCGGGAATCGAATGAATTGCGGTGGCGGCGGGAAGCCCGGCACAATGGCGAGCCTGCCGGAGCGGCGCAAGCCCGGCCGATCCCTTGTCCTGCGACAATGGCGCCTTCGATGAGCGGTACGAAAACGGAAGCGGTGTGCGTGCTCGAGGCGCGGGCGTCGCTCGGCGAATGTCCGGTCTGGGACGAGCGCGGGCAGGCACTCTATTTCGCCGATATTCACGCGCCGGCGCTGTTCCGCTTCGATCCGGCATCCGGCGCGCTCGAGCGTTGGGACATGCCGGCGAAGCTCGGCTCGTTCGCGCTCGCGGCCGAAGGCGCCGGGGCGGTGCTCGCGCTGGCGAGCGGTTTCGCGCGGCTCGATTTCGCGAGCGGCGCGGTCGCGGCCATCGCAAATCCGCTCGCGGGCGCTTCGGATCACCGCTTTAACGACGGCGGCGCCGATCCGGCCGGGCGCTTTTGGGCGGGCACGATGCACGGTTCGGGCCGGCGCGCGAGCGGCGCGGTGTATTGCCTCGAAGGTGGCGCCGCGCGGGCGGTGTATGAAGGTTTCTTCGTGCCGAACGGCTTTGCGTGGAGCCCCGACGGCGCGCGCTTCTATCTCAACGATTCGCCACGCGCGATGTTCGTGGCCGATTTCGACGCGGCGGCGGGCCGCGCCGGCGCGCCCTACGTGTTCGCCGACGCGCGCGCGGCGCCCGGCTATCCCGACGGCATGGCCGTGGACGCCGAAGGCTTTCTCTGGAACGCGCGCTGGGACGGCGGCGGCGTCGCGCGCTTCGCGCCCGACGGGCGGCTCGATCGCTTCGTTCCGCTGCCGGTCACGCGGCCGACGAGTTGCGCTTTCGGCGGCCCGGGCCTCGACCGTCTTTACGTCACGAGCGCGCGCACCGGCCTGGACGAAGCAGCGCTTGCGCGCGAGCCGCTCGCGGGCGCCGTTTTCATGCTCGATTTGGGCGTGAAGGGCCTTCCGGCCCGCCGCTGGCGTTCGCGTTAACCACGAATGGGGCTCCCGTGCCCAGCCTGTATCATGCTTAAATTTTGGTTACGTTGCGCGCCGCAGCCATGCTGCGGGGGCCTGCGCGAAACCGCACCGTCTCCGTCTTGCGGTTTCGCGTCGGCGCCTGAGGGGTGAAGTCGAAGTGAGCGAGCGCGAAAAGACCGTGCAGGACGAAGGCCAGCGGCGGCCAGGCGGCTTGGTGTCGTCGCCGCGCGCCTATTTCGGACTCGCAAGCCGGGCCGCCACCGGCGCGCTGCGCACGGGCATCAGCGACCCTGCCGGCCACGGTCCCGAAGGGCGGCCCAAGCGCCCGCCTGCTTACAATGCCGGCGACCCGGCCCTGCGCCTGTTCGCGGATTTCGAACTGCCGATTTCGCCGACCACGCCGCTCACCGGCGCGGTGGCCACGCTGTCGGGAATTCGCGACGGCGAGCACGAAAAGCTGTTCGTCGATCTCGGCACGACCCTGGTACGCGCGGCGCGGACGCACGACGAGGCGGCGGGCACGCTGCGTCTCGCGCTGTCGCGAACGCAGAGTGCCGAAACCTACAGTGCCCTGCTCGGCTCGCTGCGCTACGTGAACGATGCTCCAAAGCTGACGGCCGGGCCACGGCGGATCGTGCTGCAGATCGTCGATGCCGGCGGCGGAACGCGCGATGTCGCCGACGTCCAGTTTGCGGTTGGAGAGGCGCCGGTGGCCGCGCCCGTGCCTCCTCCTGCACCCCAGTCGGAAGCGGCGGCGCCCGAGAGCGCGTCGGCCTGGGCCGGCGACCCGCGCGTCGTCATCGGCGAAACGGCGTCGTTCAATACCGAGGGCGATTACACGATTTTCTGGTGGCCGCGCCGCCGGCCGGCACAGCGCACGCGGCGCCCGCCTCCGCCGGAGGCCGCGGCCGGTTCCTACTTCTCCGCGGGCGGCAAAGTTTATCGCCTGTTCGAGAGCCCCGCGGCGACAACGGAAATGGCTCCGCCCGCCGTCGAGGCACAGCCCATCGCATCGCCGCCCGCGCCGCTTGCCGCCTCGGCCGTGCTTGCCGCGCAAACGCCGGCGGCCGCCAACGACAGCGCGCCGTCGCCGCAGCGCGCGGCCAACGACTCGGTCTGGGTGCCGGGCCGCGGCGTGCCGCCGCCGGGTTTCGCGCGCCCCGGCATGCTGCGTCTCGAGGATATCTTCGGCTCCGACATGCAGGACGCGATCGCGCGCCGCCTCATCGACATGCGCATCGCATCGTCCGGCGGGTGAGGCCGGAGCGGCGGCGTCTCAATCCAGGAAAATATCGGGCGCCGGCTCCTTGTTTGGATCGAAGCGGTAGCGCGCGAAATCCGTCACGCCGGTTTTCCGCAGCACGTCCTCGTCGATGAAGAAATTGCCGGTGCACTGCTTGGCCGGCTGCGTCAGCACCCAATGCGCGGCATCCGACATGATCTCGGGCTTGCGCCCGCGTCCGGGATCGACGCCGGGAATCATCTGCAGCGCCGCCGTGGTGATGATCGTGCGCGGCCAGAGGCCGTTCACGGCGATGCCGAGCGGCTTGAACTCCTCGGCGTGGCCGAGCACGCACATGCTCATGCCGTATTTCGCCATCGTGTAGGCGACGTGGTTCTTGAACCAGCGCGGATTCATGTTCAGCGGCGAGGCCAAGGTCAGAACGTGCGGGTTCGCGGCCTTCTTCAGGTGCGGCAGGCAGGCCTGCGTCGCGGCATAGGTGCCCCGCACGTTGACGCCGAACATCAGGTCGAACCGCTTCATCGGCGTGTTCGGCGTGTCCGTGAGATTGATGGCGCTGGCATTGTTGACGAGAATGTCGATGCCGCCGAAACGCGCGACGGTTTCGTCCACTGCCTTCAGAATCTGGTTCTCGTCGCGGATGTCGCACTGCACCGGCAGCGCCTGCCCGCCGGCCGCCTCGATCTCCTTCGCCGCGCTGAAGATCGTGCCCGGCAGTTTCGGATGCGCCTCGGTCGTCTTCGCCGCGATCGCGACATTGGCGCCGTCGCGCGCCGCACGCACCGCGATCGCGAGGCCGATGCCGCGGCTCCCGCCGGTGATGAACAGCGTCTTGCCCTTGAGAGTCGTCATGGTTCGTCTCCCCGCCTCCCTGCGCCTCAGTTTCCCTTGAACGTCGGCTTGCGCTTTTCGATGAAGGCGCGAATGCCCTCGGCGAAATCGGGCTCGGTGGCGCTCTGCGCGAAGGCCTCGGCCTCGCGCTGAAGCTGCGCTTCGAGCGGGTTGTCGAGCGAGCGCTGGAGCAGCGCCTTGGTGCGGCCGTAGACGGCGGTGGGGCCGTTCGCGAGCCGCGCGGCGAGCTTCGCCGTCGCGGCTTCGAGCTCGCTCGCAGGCACCACCTTGTTGACGAGGCCGAGCCGCTCGGCCGTGGCCGCGTCGAAACGCTCGGCGAGCAGCGCGATCTCGGCGGCCTTCTTGAGGCCCACGAGGCGCGGAAGGGCGAAGGTGGAGCCGCCGTCGGGCGAAACGCCGATCGCGCTGTAGGCGAGCGTGTAATACGAAGTGTCGGCCGCGATCGCGAG
>CAZUYG010000153.1:0-7420 GCA_964624265.1 uncultured Candidatus Odyssella sp. | reverse complement strand
GGACGCGGCCCTTGAAGCGCTCGAGGATTTCGAGCTCCTTGCCCTCCGGCAGACCCTTCGCGGCCAGCTCGGAATTGGCGAAGTAGCTGAGCGTGCGCACGTACTGGCCGTAGAAGATGTTCTTGTTCGCCCATTCGAAATCGAAAACCAGCGCCAGCGCGCGGCGCACCCGCCAGTCGGCGAACACCGGCCGGCGCGTGTTGAAGACGAAGGACTGCATGCCCTGCGGCAGCGAATTCGGGATCGGGCGCTTGATCAGCAGCCCCTGCCGCACCGCCGCGATGTCGTATTGCGTGGCCCAGGCGAGCGCCTGGTTCTCGTAGTGATAGTCGTATTCGCCGGCCTTGAACGCCTCGCGCGCGACCGTCGTGTCGCGGAAATAGTCGACGCGGATCACGTCGAAATTGTCGTAGCCGCGCACCGCCGGCAGGTCGGCCGCCCAGTAGTTCTTGACGCGCTCGAAGCTGATGAAGCGGCCCGGCTGGACCTGGCCGATCTTGTAGGGCCCGCTGCCGAGCGGCGGCTCGAGCGTCACCTTGTCGAACTCGCGCTTGGCCCAGTAGGCCTTCGAGAAGATCTGGAACTGGCAGAGGATCAGCGGCAGCTCGCGGTTGCCGGCGCTCTTGAACGTGAACCGCACGCCCGACGGCCCCGCGCGCTCGGCCTTCACGACGTCCTTGTAGTATTGGCGATAGGTCGGATGCGCCTTCTCGCTGACCAGCGTCTCGAACGAGAAGATCACGTCGTCGGCGGTGATCGGCGAGCCGTCGTGGAAGCGCGCGCGTTCGTCGAGCTCGAACGCGACCCACGCGCGGTCCTTCGGCGTTTCGATCGATTTCGCGATCAGCGCGTAGTAGCTGAACGGCTCGTCGTCGGAGGCGTGCATCAGCGTGTCGAAGACGTAAGTCGAGATGCCGCTGGCCGTCGTTCCCTTGAGGATGAACGGATTGAGGCTGTCGAAGGTGGCGTCGCCGACGCCGGTGTAGAGCGCGCCGCCCTTGGGCGCCGCCGGATTGACGTAGGCGAAATGCGCGAAGCCGGGCTGGTATTTGGGCTCGCCATGCATGGCGAGGCCGGGGCCTTTGAAGGTTTCGCCGGCCGTTTCGGCGAAAGCGGGCCGCCATGCCGTTGCCGCGGCGGCGGTGCCGGCGAAGCCGGCGAGAACGTGGCGGCGCGTCCATCGGCGGTGCATGCGGTCCTCGCGCTGTTCAGGCCCGTGGCGGCGCCGCACTCAAGCACGGGCGCGGCGCCCCGGGTGTGACCCGGTTCACAGCGCCCATATTCGGCTCAAGCGGCGAGGAGCGCCAGCGCCGCCGCGTGGATTTCGGGGTTGGCGCCGGCGAGAAAGGTTTCGCCCGAGCGCGTGGTCAGCGGCGCGCCCATCCAGTCGGTGACGACGCCGCCCGCCTCCTCGACGATCGGCACCAGCGCGAGGAAATCCCACGGCTTCAGCAGCGCATCGGCCATGAGATCGACGTTGCCGCTGGCGATCATGCCGACCGCGTAGCAATCGACGCCCCAGCGCGTGAACGCGCATTCCGCGGCGAGGCGCGCGTGCTTCGGCGCCTTCCAGCCCTGGAACATCTCGGGCGTCGTCGAGGTGAGAATCGCGCTCTTGAGCGGAACCGGCGGCTTGGCGCGCGTGGGCTTGCCGTTGAACAGCGTGCCGTGGCCCTTCAGGCCGATCCACCGCTCGCGCTGCACCGGCTGATCGAGAATGCCGAGGATCGGGCGGCCGTTCTCGCAAAGGGCGATCAAGGTGCCGAACAGCGGCACGCCGCAGAGAAACGCCTTGGTGCCGTCGATGGGATCGATGACCCATTCGTGGGTGGCGTCGGGACGCGAGCGGCCATGCTCCTCGCCGTAAAGACCGTGCTCGGGGAACTCGGCGGCGATGATCGCGCGGATCGCGGCTTCGGCCTCGCGGTCGGCCTTCGTGACCGGGCTGCCGTCGCCCTTGAGATCGGCGCCGATCCCGGCGCGGAAATACGGGCGAATCACCGCGCCGCTGGCATCCGCCAGGCGGTTCGCGAAGGCGACGATTCGTGCGGGGTCGAGCGCGGTCATGGCCGGCCGCCCAAGGCTATGGCCAAGGCGGGCGCGGCGGCGAAGCGGATCAGTTCTTCTTCTCTTCGGCCGGCGGCGTGGCCGGCTTCGGCTCTTCGGCCTTGGGCGGCTCGGCGGCCTTGGGCGCTTCGGCGGGCTTCGGCGCTTCGGCCGGCTTCTCGTCGACCTTGGCCGGCTCGGGCTTCTTCTCTTCGGGCTTCGCCGGCTCCGCCTTCTTCTCTTCGGGCTTGGCGGGCTCGGCCTTCTTCTCTTCGGGCTTCGGCGCCTCGGTCTTCTTCTCGACCACCGGCAGCGGCTTCGGCGAATCGCTGAGCGTGCGCAGATAGGCGATCACCTGCCCGCGCTGCTCTGCATTGGGCAGGCGGAACGCCATCTTGCTGCCCGGGAACATGCCGCCCGGATTGGAGATGTATTTGAACAGGTCGTCGTAGGTCCACTCGCCGCCGGCGTTCTTGAGGCCGTCGGAATAGGAGTAGCCCGCGTGGCTGCCCTTCTTGCGGCCGACGACATCGTAGAGGTTGGGGCCGACGCCGTTGGGGCCGCCCTTCGCGAAGCTGTGGCACGAGGTGCAGGCCTTGGCGCGCGATTCGCCAGCCTTGGGATCGGCCGTCGCGATCAGCTCGGCCGCCGGCTTCTCGGGCTCTTTCGACTCCGGCGTCGTCGGCTGCGTCGACTCGGCGCCCGGCTTGTCGTGCGGCGGGTGGTAGACCGGCACCAGCGTGTTGCCGACCTTGCCGATGACCATCACGAGGAGCAGCGTGCCGATGACGGCGCCGGCGATCTTGTTGAATTCCATCGGTCTCTCTCGCAGCCCGTAAATGCGGCGGCGCGCCAAAGCGCGCGCGGCCAAAATCGTTTTCCGTGAGCGCGGAAGGTTATATGGTCCGCGTCCCTCAGCGTCATCCGGGAAGCCGCGTGCGCAAACAGGCGCTTCGCGCGGCATAGTGTCGCAAATTTCGGGCAGGATCGGCAAGGCGTGGCCGCGCAAAACCCCATCGTTCTCATTCCCGCGCGCCTCGCGGCGACGCGACTGCCCGACAAGCCGCTGGCCGACATCCACGGCGCGCCGATGATCGTGCATGTGTGGCGCCGCGCGATGGAAGCGCAGTGCGGCCCGGTGATCGTCGCTGCCGGCGAGCCCGCGATCGCCGAGGCCGTCGCGCGCGCGGGCGGGCGGGCGATCCTGACCGGCGCGCATCACCCGAGCGGCACGGACCGCATCTTCGAAGCGCTCGGCAAGGCCGATCCCGGCGGCAAGCACGACGTGATCGTGAACCTGCAGGGCGACCTGCCGGCGATCGACCCGGCCGACGTGCGCGCGGTGCTGACACCGCTGGCCGATCCCGCGGTCGACATCGCGACGCTCGTCGCCGAGTGCCGCGAGGACTACGAGCGGCGCGAGCCGAGCGTGGTCAAATGCGTGACGGCCTTCGCGCCGGGGCAGCGCGTCGCGCGCGCGCTCTATTTCTCGCGCGCGCCGGTGCCGGCGGGCGACGGCCCGCTCTATCACCACATCGGCATCTACGCGTTTCGCCGTGCGGCGCTGGCCCGCTTCGTCACCCTGCCGCCGAGCGCGCTCGAGAAACGCGAGCGGCTCGAACAGCTGCGCGCGCTCGAAGCCGGCATGCGCATCGACGCCGCGCTGGTGGACAAAGTGCCGTTCGGAGTCGACACGCCCGCCGATCTCGAGCGCGCCCGCGCCCTGCTCGCGCCGAAGAAGTGAAGGGAACAGGGAGCCGGGGAGCCGGGGAGAAGAAAAAATGCGCGCAAGAGGCGCGCGAAAGTACGACTTCGTTCGCGCCGCCCTTGCGGCGCAACCCTGACTTCTCCCCGGCTCCCCGGCTCCCTGTTCACTTCCCTTTCTTTGCCGCCCCCGGCGTGCTAACCGCCGCGTCTCACCGCATCCGAATTGCAATCCCATGCCGAACGCCGCGAACCGCATCGCTTTCCAGGGCTATCCTGGCGCCTACTCGAATCTCGCCTGCAAGAGCGCGTTTCCGACGATGACGCCGCTGCCCTGCCCGTCGTTCGAGGAGGCGTTCGCCGCGGTGCGCGAGGGCAAGGCGCGGCTGGCGATGATCCCGATCGACAATTCGATCGCGGGCCGCGTGGCCGACATCCATCACATCCTGCCGCATTCGGGCCTGCACATCATCGGCGAGCACTTCCAGCGCGTCGAGCACTGCCTGCTGGGCCTCAAGAGCGCGAAGCTCGACGAGCTCAAGGAAGCGCACAGCCACGTGCACGCGCTCGGCCAGTGCCGGAAGGCGATCAAGCAGCTCGGGCTCAAGGCCGTGGTCCACGCCGACACCGCCGGCGCCGCGCAGGACGTGGCCGCGTGGGGCGACCCCGCGAAGGCCGCGATCTCGTCGAGCCTCGCCGCCGAGATCTACGGCCTCAGGATCTTCAAGAAGAACATCGAGGACGCGGAGCACAACACGACGCGCTTCCTCGTGATGAGCAAGACCGAGAAGCGCCCCAAGCGCGGCGAACACGCGTGCGTCACGTCGTTTCTGTTCCGCGTGCGCAGCGTTCCCGCCGCGCTCTACAAGGCGCTGGGCGGCTTCGCGACGAACAAGGTCAACATCACGAAGCTCGAGAGCTACATCGTCGACCCGTATTTCACGGCGGCGCAGTTCTACGTCGACGTGGACGGCCACATCGACGACGAGGCGATGAAGTTCGCCTTCGAGGAGCTCGCCTTCTTCACCACCGACCTGAAGGTGCTCGGCGTCTATCCCGCGAGCCCGTTCCGGCGCACCGGGAAGGCGTGAACGCCGCCGGCCCCCGTTGACCTCCGCCGCCGGGCGACCAAAGTTAGGCGCGGGATTTCAGACCCTCAGCGGAGTGAGCGCGATGATCGACGTCCATTACTGGCCGACGCCGAACGGCCACAAGGTCACGATTTTCCTCGAGGAAGCCGGGCTCGAATACAAGATCGTGCCGGTGAACATCGGCAAGGGCGAGCAGTTCACGCCCGCGTTCCTCAAGATCTCGCCGAACAACCGCATGCCGGCGATCGTCGATCACAAGCCGAAGGACGGCGGCGCGCCGGTCTCGGTGTTCGAATCGGGCGCGATCCTGATCTATCTCGCCGAGAAGACCGGGAAATTCCTGCCCGCCATCGACCAGATCCGCCCGCGCGCGCAGGTGATGGAATGGCTGATGTGGCAGATGGGCGGGCTCGGCCCGATGTCGGGCCAGGCCGGCCATTTCCTCAACTACGCGCCCGACGACATTCCCTACGGCAAGCGGCGCTACACGCAGGAGGTGAACCGCCTCTACGGCGTGATGAACAAGCGCCTCGCCGACCACGACTATCTCGGCGGCGCGTATTCGATCGCCGACATGGCCTCGTATCCCTGGGTCGCGATCTGGAAGCGGCTGCAGCAATCGATGGACGAGTTCCCGCACCTGATGCGCTGGATCGAGCGCATGCGTGCGCGCCCGGCCGTGGACCGCGCCTACAAGGCCGGCGAGAACATCGCCCCGCCGCGCACCGGCGGCATGAGCGAGGAAGAGAAGAAGGTGCTGTTCGGCCAGACCGCGGCCACGGTGACGGCCGCCGTGCGTCCGTGAGACCGGCGGGGGCGATCGCCGATCGCGGCGGCGCCCCCTCCCCCGTCCCGGCACCGACGCTGCTCGACCTCGGCACGCGCCGGCGGGACGACGGATTGCGAAACACACCGGCATTTCCGGGCATTCCCGGGCTTTTCCGGGCATTCCGGGCCCGCGGCGCCGGGAAAACCCGGGCTTTTGAGCGCCCCGAAACCGGGAAAACCCGGGCTTTCTGACCGGCATGACACCGGCATTTCCGGGCTTTTCACGCCCCCGGCACCCGGCCGCGCAGATCGTTCCACGATGCACAAACAGCGGCATGCGGCCGCACGAAAGACGGCGCCCGCAAGGCCCACTTCGCCTTTGCGAGATTAAGAACGTTTAGAGAACATTGTCAAGGCCCGCGTGCCCGCTCTCTTTCGCCGAGCGGCACCTCGGCGGCGGGTTCGCGCAGCGGCTGCGTGAGCAACCGGTCGAGCCACGCCTCGCGCGGATCGCGGAACTGCGAGAGGCCGATCGTCATCCGCTCGTGGCCGGCCTCGGGCTGGGCGCGATAGGTGCCGAACAGGCGATCCCACCACGGCGCGTTGAAGCCGAAATTGCTGTTGGTTTCGCGCGGCACGATCGAGTGATGCACGCGGTGCATCTCGGGCGTCACCACGAACCAGCGCAGCACGCGGTCGAGCGCGGCGGGAATGCGCACGTTGGAATGATTGAACATCGCGGTGGCGTTCAGCAGCACCTCGAAGATCAGCACCGCCAGCGCCGGCGCGCCGAGCGCCGCCACCGCCGCGAGCTTGATCAGCATCGACAGCAGGATCTCGACCGGATGGAAGCGCGCGCCGGTCGTCACGTCGAAATCGAGATCGGCGTGATGCATGCGATGCAGCCGCCAAAACGCCGGCACGGCATGGAACATGACGTGCTGGAGATAGATGACGAGATCGAGCGCCAGAACCGCCGCCGCGACCTTGATCCAATCCGGCAGCGCGAGCGCATTGAGCAGGCCCCAGCCGCGCTGCTCGCCCAGCAGCGCCACGCCCACCGCCGCAGTGGGGAAGACCACGCGCAGCAGCGCGGTATTCAGCGCCACGATCGCGAGATTGTTCGGCCAGCGCACCCAGCGGCTGACCGTGCGCGCGCGGCGCGGCGCCAGGACTTCCCACAGCGCCATCAGCGCGAACACGCCGAGGAACGCGCCGAGGCGGATATAGGGTTCATGCGGCACGGGCTTCGCCTTGCTCGCCGAAACGGTGGCCTAGCCAACCAAATGGCGCCGAACGGCACGGAGCGCAAGCGGCCGCCGCCTCATGGCGCGCGGGGCCGTTCGCCGCGTCAGCGATCGACGAAGCTGACGTCGCCTTCGGCGCAGGTGCGGCCGCCGCTCACCCACGAAATGGCGTAGCGATTTCCCTCCCGATGATAGGTGACGCAGCTTTCGTCGCCGGCGCGGATGCCGACCGCGCGCGTGCACACGACGTTGTCGGAGCACGTGCCCACGCCCGTCGTGCGCCCGGGAAGTGCCCCGCCGGCCTGGCAGACCTGCCAGTCGTGCCGGCCCGGGCAGCGCACCTCGCACAAGACAACGAACGAGCCATCGCCCCGGTCGGGCGGAACGGAGTAGCGGAATTCGCAGCCCGCGCGTTGGCGCGCCGGACGCTGGAAGATCAATGTCTGCTTCGCGCGCAACGCGTCGATCGCCTGGCACGTGAGGCGGTTCGCGGCCGTGGGCGAGAAAGAAGGCGGACCGACCACGCAAGCCTGAAGCGGAGACTGTGCTTTCACCGCCGCTGGC
>CAZUYG010000152.1:6423-7427 GCA_964624265.1 uncultured Candidatus Odyssella sp. | reverse complement strand
ATGAACGTGCCGTCCTTCTCGAAACGGCCGCCATGCTCCAGCACCCAGACCAGCTCGTCCCACAAGGCCGGCCCCTTGGCGAGGCGCTTTCCGAATTCGGCGCGGCCGACACCGCCGCCGAAATCGAGGTGGATGCGCGCATCGACGAACGGTGCCAGGCGCTTCCAGTCTTTCGCCTTCGCCGCCGCGAGCATTTCGGCAATGGCCTTCACCAGCGAAGGATCGCGCTTCGCTTCGTCGAACATCGCAATGGGTTTGGCGCGGCGCGCCGGCGTCAGCGCCGCCGCGGGAGCGGACAACGCGGTGCCTGCGAGCAGCGCCAGTACGAGACGGCGGGAAATTTGCGGCATGGATCAAACTCCGGGAAGACGTGCGCGCAGCGCGATGAAATCGGCGAGTGGCAAGCCTAGCCGATTTCCCGTGCCGGTGCTGTGATCTTGTTCACGCCCATTCATTTCCCCGGCCTGGCCCGCTCAATAGGCGCGAACCACCAGCCAGCGGCCCCGGACCTTGCCGAAATGAACGAAGGCCTGCCCGACGAAAAAGACGTCGGCGTCGCGGACGAAGCCCGCATAGCCGGCCGGCCCAACGATCTCGACCCACCCTTGCTTTTGGAGCGCGTCGTCGAACTTGGCTTTGACGACGGCATGGCCCAGTGCCCGAGCGACGGGCGCATCGACGCGCGGGGCCGCGCGCAGGACGACACCGGGCTTTCGCGCGAAAAGCCGTTCCTCGTCTTTTTCCGAGTAGGAGGGTTTCGCCGTGTAAGGCACAAGGAAGAGATTCGGCCCGAAAAACCGCCCGCCGAGGCGCAAGATCGCGACAAACTCGTCCGCGAACGCCGGCCGTTCGCGCAGAAGCTTGATCAGATCGTCCGGTCCCTCGCCGCCATTGCCGACGCCGATCTTGGGATCAAGCAGCCGACGCAGCGCAGCCTCGTTGCGCTGCTCAAGCGCCGCGATGAAATCGCGGCGCGCCGCCATCAGCGATGGATCGCGCCGTGC
>CAZUYG010000152.1:0-6413 GCA_964624265.1 uncultured Candidatus Odyssella sp. | reverse complement strand
CCGCTTTTTTGGTTAACCCCCCGCCTCGCCGCGCCCGCTGGTTTGGCTTCTTCTCCCGCGTTTTTTAAGCGGCGCCGCGCCCCCATCAGCGATGGATCGCGCCGTGCCTCATCGGCGAAGCGGGCCGCCTCCGCCCGCGCGCCGCCAGAGAGGGCGACCACGGCCGCCGCGGCCAGGATGACGCGCGCAACGGCCTGACGCACGGCTTGAGCCCCCTGTACCGGTCAGCGGCCGGCGGCGTAGTTTTGCATGAAGCGCGGATTGGCTGCCGCCTTCAGCATGCCATCGGGCTCGCGCCCGACCGCGCACACGCGGCCGAGGGACCACGGCCCGGTACGCTCGAGCTTGTGACCGCGCTTTTCCAGCGCCTTCTGCGTCGCCTCGGGCAGACGATCTTCGATCTGCAATGCGCCGGGCTTGGCCTCGCGCGGATAGAACGAGTTGGGCGCGTGAATGCTGTAGACTGCCGGCTGGTCGATCGCCGCCTGCAGGTTGATCTTGCCGTGAACATGACGCAGGAACATGAGCGTCGACCATTGATCCTGCCCGTCGCCGCCCGGCGAGCCCCAAGCGAGCGCCGGCTTGCCCTCGCGCAGCGCGAGGCCCGGCGTGAGGGTGCTGCGCGGACGTTTTCCGGGCGCCAGGCTCGCGGGCAGCCCCTCGTCGAGCCAGAACATCTGCGCGCGCGTGCCGAGGCAGAAGCCGAGCTCGGGAATCACCGGCGAGCTCTGCAACCAGCCGCCGCTCGGCATGCACGACACCATGTTGCCGAAGCGGTCGGCCGCCGAGACGTGCACCGTATCCGCAGCGACGAGGCCTTGCGCAGCCCGCGCGCGCTCGACGGCGCCCGGCTCGCCGACGCCGGGCAACACCGGGATCGCCTTGCCGATCATGTTCGGAAGCTTCACCGTGCGGCCCGCGATCGTGCCGGGGCGGAGATCGAGCGAGGCGTCCTCGCCGATCTGCACACGGCGGCTCTCGGCATATTCCTTCGAGATGAGGCGCGCGATCGGCACGTCGACGAAATCGGGGTCGCCGTACCAGGCCTCGCGGTCGGCCATCGCCAGCTTCACCGCTTCGACGAAGAGATGGATGAACGCGTCGCCGTTCACGTCCATGCGATCGAGATCGAAGCCGTCGAGGATACCGAGGATCTGCAGCGTAATGGGGCCTTGGCCCCACGCCTGCGTCTTGTGCACCTGCCAGCCCTTGTAATCGTAGGCCAGCGGCGCCTCGTATTTCGGTTTCCAGCCGGCCATGTCGGCGGCGGTGAGTACGCCGCGGTGATGCCGGCCCGACGAATCGAATACATCCTGCGTCGCGCAGAACTTGCCGATCGCTTCGGCGACGAAGCCCGCGTAAAACGCACGATACGCGCCGTCGATCTGCGCCTCGCGGCCGCTGCCGGCCGCCTCGCCTTCCTTCAGCATGCGCTCGAACGTGTTCGCGAGCGCCGGATTGCGGATCAGAGAGCCCGCGGCCGGGGGCTTGCCTCCCGGCATGAAGACTTGCGCCGAACTCGTGTAGTGCTTCGTGAACAGCTCGGCCACGCCCGCGATCGTCGTCGCCATGGCCGGCGTCACCGGATAGCCATTGCGGGCGTAGTGGATGACGGGCTCGAGCACGTCGCGCAGACGCATCGTACCTTGATCGCGCAGCAGCGTGAGCCAGCCGCCGACCGTTCCGGGAATGACGGCGGCCAGCAGGCCCGTCCCCGGCACGAGATCGAGCCCCTGAGCCTTGTAGTGCGCGATCGTGGCCTTGGCCGGCGCCGGGGCCTGGGCGCACAACACTTCCACCTTCGCGCTTTTCGCGTTCCAGAAGATGACCGGCAGGTCTCCGCCCGGGCCGTTCTGGTTCGGCTCGACGGCCTGAAGGCAGAGGCCGGCCGCGGCGGCGGCATCGAACGCATTGCCGCCGCGCTCCATCATGCCCATGCCGACTCCGGTCGCGACCCAATGGGTCGTCGCGATCATGCCGAAGGTGCCGCGCAGCTCGGGCCGCGTCGTGATCGGCAGCGTCATGGCTTGGCTCCCTTCGTCCCGGCCTGGTGCTCGGGATCGACGATCGTTTGCTGGTGCCGCTTATAGATGAAATAGAGATTGCGGCCATAGACGGCCAGGGCCGGCAGGTTGGCGATGATGAGAACGGGCTGCACAAGCACGATGCCGGACAACAGCACGGTCGCTGCCCCGGCAAGGCTGAGATACCAGAACATGTTCGGAATCACGCTCTGGCCGGCGCGCTCGGTGGCAACCCACTGCACGAGAAAGCGCAGGAAGAAGCAGGTCTGCCCGATCACGGCGACGATCTGCCAGGGATTGCTGAGCTGATTGACCAATTCCGTCAAGAATCGTTCGAACATTCTCACTTTTCCTCTTTGACGCCGGGATGCGTCGTGCGCCGGGCGAGCCAGGCGACGCCGAGCAGATCCCAGATGCCGACCCAGAGCCGGTCGAATACGCCGTATTTCGAGCGCCCCTTGGCGCGCGGGCGGTGCAGGACGGGTACCGAAATAGATTCGCCGCCGCGCCGGATGAACAGCGCGGGCAGGAAGCGGTGCATGTTCTCGAAGCGCGGCAGCTCCAGGAACGCATCGCGCGGGAACATCTTGTAGCCGCAGCCGCTGTCGGGCGTGTTGTCTTTCAGCACCGCGCGGCGAATCGCGTTGGCGATCGGCGAGACGCGGCGTTTCATCCAGGTGTCGCGCCGGTTCTGCCGGTGCGCGCAGACGATGCGGCCGGCGGTCTTCTCGCCTGGCGCCTTCATCTTCTCCATGAACGCGGCGATGAATTGCGGATCGTCCTGACCGTCGCCATCCATCGTGCAAATGACCGGAGCGGCCGCGCGCTTCACCGCTTCGATGATCGCACGGCTCTTGCCCGAGGGACGGTCGAGCGCGATCACCCGCACTTCGGGAAATTGCGCCTTGAGTTTCTTGAGCTCGGCCTGCGTTCCGTCGCTGCTGCCGTCATCGGCAAACACGATTTCGAACGCGAATCGGCCGGCCAGCGCCGCGCGGATTTCGGCCGCGACGGCTGCCACGTTCTCGGCCTCGTTGCGGACCGGGACGACGACGGAGAGGTCCATGCAGGCTGCGAAAAATGTCTCGGGGCCGGCCCGGCGTTTGACCGGGCGGGAGGGCCGGTGTAAGCGATGCGCCGGCGGACGGGGGCTGATTAGCACGCGGCCGCAAGCCCTTCCACCCCCGCTTTTCGCCGCAGCTTCAAGGACTTCCGGAGCAAGCGCCGTGCCCTGGTATCTGAGGGGCCTTCGCCCCTGGATTCTGCTGACCTTGCTCTGTGCCGTGCTCTATCTGCCGGGGCTCGGTCCGCTGCCGGCAACGGACCGCGATGAAGGCCGCTTCATGCAGGCCTCGCGGCAGATGATCGAGACCGGCGACCTCGTGCGCATCCGCTACATGCACGAGGCGCGCAACAAAAAGCCGGCCGGCATTCACTGGCTGCAAGCAGCGTCCGTGGGCGCGCTGTCGACGGCGGCCTCGCCCGAGCGATGGCCGTATCGCCTCCCTTCGGCGCTCGGCGCGCTTGCCGCGGTGCTGCTGCTGTTCGCCGTGGGCGAACGGCTGTTCGACCGGAAAACGGGCTTCCTCGCCGCCGCGCTCCTTGCAAGCTCGCTGATGCTGGTGTGGGAGGCGCACATTGCGAAGACCGACGCCGTGCTGCTGGCCACCGTGATGGCCGCGCAATTTGCGCTGGTGCGCATGTTCACGGCGGATCGCGACGGCGTGCCGGTGCCGGGCTGGGCGCCCTATTTGATGTGGGCCGCGCTGGGCGTCGGAATTCTCATCAAGGGACCAATCACGCCGCTCGTTACCGGCCTGACGGCCATTGGGCTGTGGCTGTTCGGGCAATGGCGCCATCTTTGGCGCCAGGCGAAACCGCTGATCGGCGTGCCGCTGATGCTCGCGATCGCCGCACCGTGGTTCATCGCCATCATCCTTGCCGACCCCACGTTCGTCCAGGAATCGGCTGGGCACGATTTCTTCAAGAAGCTGATCTCGTTCCAGGAGACGCATGGCGGCCCGCCCGGCTATTACCTGCTTGCCTCCCTCGCGACCTTTGCGCCGGGCTCTTTGTTCATGGGGCTCGCGCTGTGGTGGGGCTGGAAACAGCGGCGCGAGCGCGAGATCGCGCTGTGCCTGCTCTGGCTGATTCCGTTCTGGCTCATCCTCGAGATCGTGCCGACGAAGCTGCCGCACTACATCCTGCCGGCCTACCCGGCGCTGGCGCTGATCGTGGCGCGCGCTGTGCTTGCGGTGGAAGAAGGCCTGTTGCCCTGGGCACAACGTCGCTGGGCGCGAATCGGCTACGCGGCCTGGGGCGCGATGATCGTGGCGTTCTCGGTCGCCTGCGTAGCGCTCGTCGCCTGGGCCGGAAGGCCCAGCTGGCTCTATGCGCTCCCAATCGTCGCTGCCGTCGTTGCCACGATCATCGTCACAAGCGCCTGGCGCGGAGAGACCCGTCGTGCACTGCTGACGGCGGCGTTCACGGCGCCGCTTCTGCTGACAACCTTGTTCCACGTCGTCCTGCCGCGCGCCGACGCGATCTGGCCGAGC
Organism: uncultured Candidatus Odyssella sp.; assembly: GCA_964624265.1. Taxonomy (GTDB): domain Bacteria; phylum Pseudomonadota; class Alphaproteobacteria; order Bin65; family Bin65; genus SBBV01. The sequence continues at coordinate 1,834 of CAZUYG010000152.1, read as the reverse complement.
CGTCAAGCCGCCGATGTCGTGGCCAAGCTCTATCCGGACCCGAAGATCAGGCCTCCCCTGATCGCGACCGGCTATCGCGAGCCGAGCCTCGTCTTCCATCTCGGCACGTCGACGACCTTCGCCGATCCACCGGGCATCGCGGATAAGCTCAAGGCCAGTGGCGGCCACTGGCTTGCTCTGGTCGAGGAGCGCGAGCGCGCCGGTTTCGAAAAGGCCGCCAAGGAGCGCGGAGTGAGCTTCGCGGCGGCGGCAAGCTGGCAGTCCTTCAATTATTCGCAAGGCCGTCGCGTGACGCTTACGCTCTTCGCGCCGCCGGGCGCCGGTCGGCGGAGTTCGCTTGAGCCACGCCGCTAGTTGAGGCTTTAATGACCGCGGCGGGCGCGCCCTTCGGCCGCGCCGAGACGGGGAGGCCCGATGGCGGTTCCGTTGAAGAAAATGGTGCGCGCAGCGCCGCCGCAGTTCGATCTGCGCAGGCTGCCGGCCATGGCCTGGGGCGCGTTTCTCGGCGGCCTCAAATCGCTGTTCCGCGTCGGCACGATCGCGTTCATCGTCGTTGCGCTGGGGCTGATCGTGGCGAGCTACATCTTCATCGATCGCCCGGTCGCGACCTGGCTGCACAAGTTCGAGAAATCGGCCGTTACCGGATTCTTCCGGGCGATCACCGAGCTCGGTTCGGCGGCCGTGATGCTGGCGCTGCCATTCCTCGCGGCCATCGTGCTGGGCGGGGCCGCGATTGTACTGCGCAACTCCGAACGCGCGGCTTCGCTCTGGCGCGGGGCCGGGCAGTCGTTCTTCGTGTTTTGCTGCGTGGCGCTGCCGGCGGCGATCGGCCTCGTCGCCAAGATCGCGATCGGCCGCTCGCGCCCGCGCATCTTTTTCGATGGCGGCGTCTCTGAGTTCACGCCGATCACCTTCAACTACGACTGGCACTCGATGCCCTCGGGGCACTCGTTGGCTGCGGCCGGATTCGCGGCGGGCCTGGCGCTGGTCGCACCGCTGCCGGTGTTCCCGATCATCGCATTCTTCGGCGCGATGATCGCGTTCAGCCGCGTGACGACGACGGCGCACTTCTTCGGCGACGCGCTCGCGGGCGGCGCGCTTTCCATCGTGTGCGCGATCATCCTCAAGGGCGCTTTCCGCGGCATGGGCTCGAAGAAGATCTTCCCGACCTGGGACCCGAACCGGAAGCTGCGCCTGCGCTCGATCAGCCGCTCGATGTTGCGGCGTGACTGACGGGCGCGATCAGTATCGCGCCTGGATCGGCAAAAGGCGCGTCACGCGCGATATTGCCGCGGCGGCGCCCGTTGCGCGCCTCTCGGCGACGCTCGACCGCAACGATCCCCCGCCCGAGGCGGGCGACCCGTTGCCGCCGGTCTGGCACTGGCTCTATTTCCTCGAAGCGGTGCCGATGCACGAAATTGGCCACGACGGGCATGCGAAGCGCGGCGATTTCCTGCCGCCGGTGCCGCTGCCGCGCCGCATGTGGGCCGGCGGGCGCTTTCAGTTCCGCGCGGCGATCCGCATCGGGGATGCGCTCGAACGCACATCCGAGATCGTCGATGTTGCGCTCAAAGAGGGCCGCACGGGACCGCTCGCCTTCTGCACCGTGCGCCACACGATCGCGGCCGGCGGCACGCCTTGCGTGATCGAGGAGCACGACATCGTGTATCGCGGCGCCGCCGCACCGGGCGAAACGCCGGCCCCCGCGCAGGCGCCGCCCGTAGGCGCCGCCTTCGGCCGCACGATCGAGCCCGATCCCGTGTTGCTATTCCGCTTTTCCGCGCTGACCTTCAACGGGCACCGCATCCACTACGACCGGACGTACTGCATCGAT
>CAZUYG010000151.1:0-7431 GCA_964624265.1 uncultured Candidatus Odyssella sp. | reverse complement strand
AGCAGCCGCTCCACCTCTGCGCGATTCTGTCCGATGCAGAATTGCGTGCATGAATTCGCGCTCAATCCGGAGGCGGCCGGATAGGCGCCGACGAGGACTTCTTCGCCGATCGGAAAGGTCGCGCCGCAGCTCGCGCTGTGCAGCGCCGTTCTTACCGAGACTCGCGCCGGCGCCGCGCCCTTGTGGACGGCGGTGACCTCGAAGGTATAGCGGCGCCCTTGGCCGTCCGCGCTTTCCGCAACCGGCCGGCCGCGAAAGAAGACCGGAACGTTCTGCACGAACGCCGCGACATCGGCGTTGCACCGGCACGTGCAGGCCAGCGCCGGGGCCGCCGAAACGGCGACGATGGCGGCCGCGATGACATGGACGAGCCGCATGATCCCTCTCTCGTTGCCCGCTCCTAGAGCGGGTCCCGCTTGTGCTCGTCCGGCTTCATGACCTCTTCGCGCGGCGTGACCCGGTCCATGAGCGCGAGCAGCAGGCCGCTGGTCACGAAAGTAAGATGCGTGACGACGAGCCAGAACATCTGCCGGTCGTCGATGGCCTTGTCGGTGATCTTCATGAACGATTTCAGCAGATGGATGCCGGAAATCGCGACGATCGAGGCCACCAGCTTCAGCTTGAGCCCGCCGAAATCGACCGTGCCCATCCAGTCCGGCCGGTCCTTGCTCTGCTGCGCCGTCTCGATCTTGGAGACGAAATTCTCGTAGCCGGCGAAGATGACGGTGAGCAGCAGGTTGCCGGCGAGCGACATGTCGATCAGCGTCAGCGTCAGCAGGATCACGTCGGCATCCTTGATGCGGACGGTCTTGCCGTCGACCACGTGATAGCCGCTGATCACGGCCGGCACTTCGTGCGCCAGCTCGCGCAGGAAGGTGATCATCAGCAGCACGAGCGCGAAGGACAGGCCGAGATAGAACGGGGCCATCAGCCAGCGGCTCTGGAAGATGACCTTCTCCAGGAACGTCTCGACTTTTTTCATCGTTCACCAAACGGGGGATCGCCGGCGTGCGAAAGGCGGAGATGGCGCGCCCGGCAGGACTCGAACCTGCGACCCACAGCTTAGAAGGCTGTTGCTCTCATCCGGCTGAGCTACGGGCGCCTACGCGGCGAAGGCCCTCAGGATACGCGATCCCACCGGAAATTGCTCGCATAGCTCTTCGGGCGGATCGCGCGTTCTCCGGGCTCGAACACTTCGTGGTCGATCTTGCGTCTTCGGCAATAGGCGACCGCCTCCTCCTTCGTGTCGAAGTAGAGGCGGACCTGCTGCGCCGTGTCGCCGGAGCCGACCCAGCCCATCAGCGGATCGTTGGTCTTGCGATCGGCGGGCTCGAAATCGAGCACCCAGGCGCGCGTGTTCGCGCGCCCCGACTGCATCGCCGTCTTCGCCGGCTTGTAGATTCGTGCAACCATACTCTGAACCGTCACATTGCCAACGGCCAACCGACGCCGTGCCAGCGGGTCCGTTGGCACGTGGTCGGGGTGAGAGGATTCGAACCTCCGGCCTACAGCTCCCAAAGCTGCCGCTCTACCAGGCTGAGCTACACCCCGGCCGCGTTCCAATACACGAATCGCCGCAGCAGCGGCAAGCGAGCCGGCCCTTCCGCACGCCTCAGTCGGCCCCGTGTAACAGCCGGAAGCTCCGGAATTCCACTTCGTTCCGGTCGTCCGTGAACGGCCGCAGGCTTGCGGCGGCGGTCGCGAGGCGGAACGTGGGCTGCGCCCGCTTCAGCACATGGGCGAGATTGGCATCGGCCGGCTCGGCGTCAAGCCGCGCCTTCAGCGCCGCCAGCTCGGTCGGCCGGTTCGTCGCGATCAGCAGATAGTTCCCGAAGCTCGCCGCATAGACACTCGGAAACGCCGCCTGGAGCGTCCGGACGAACGGCGCGATGTGTTCCTCGCCGTGCCGGCGCGAAAGCATGTTCATCATCAGCAGCCCGTCTTCCGTGAGGCGCGACCGCGCAAGCGCGAAGAACTCCTCGGTGGCCGTGAAGAACGGGATCGTCCCGGTGACGTAGAGATCGACCGCGATCACGTCGTAGCGCTCGCGGGTTTGCGCCAGAAACCAGCGCGCGTCCTCGGCGACGAGCTTGATCCGCGGGTAATCCTTCAGCCCGAAATATTCCCGCGCCACCTTGAGCACGGCCGGATCGAGGTCGACGCCGGTGATCTCCGCGTCCGGATACACGGTGGCGATCTGCTTCATCGCGACGCCGCCGGCGGCGCCGAGCATCAGCACCTTGCGCCCGCCGCTGAGGTACGGGCCGAGCAGAAAGAGATCGAAATACTCGCCGGTGAGAACCTGGCCCTTCACCTCGAGCGTCTGCACGCCGGTGGTGTAGTTCAGATAGAGCGCGCGGACGTTCGGATGATCGTGCACCTCGATCAGGTTGTGAACCGACTCGGTGCGCAGGAGCACGTGCGCGGGCAGCGCCGGTGGCCATGGATAGAGCAGCACGAAGACCGCGGCCGTGCCGGCCACGGCGGTCCACCGGCGCGTCTCGGCGAGCAGAGCGCCGAGCGCGATCGCGACCAGGGCGGCGCCGAGATAGTGGCCGAGGCGCGTGCCGATCTCCGGGATCACCAGGAACGCCGTGAAGAACGTGCCGGCGATGCTGCCGACCGTCGACAGGGCATAGACACGCCCGGCGCTGCCGGCGATGCGCTCGCTGGCCGTGAGCCGGATGACGATCGGCGACGTCGTCGCGAGCAGCACCGATGGCACGCCGAGCAGCGCGGCGCTTGCCATGACCGCGCCCCACGCCGGGCCGAAACCGCGGAAAACCGGCAAGAGCGCGTCGCCGATCAGCGGAATCAACGCGACGTAGGCGGCCGACACCGCCAGCGCGACGAGAAGGAAGCGCCGCGCGCCGGGCCGGTCGCCGACCTGCCCGCCCAGCGCGTAGCCCGCGGCCAGGGCGGCCATCACGACGCCGATCAGCGCGCCCCATTGATAGATCGAGTATCCGAAATATGGCGCCAGCAGGCGTCCGCCGAGGATCTCGATCTGCATGATGACCCAGCCGGCGAGGAACGCGACGGCCAGCGTCAGCCAGGCGCGGGACTTCCGCGGTGCGGCTGGCGCCTGCTCGGGAATCTGCGAATACGAAACCCTCTGACGCTTCGAATCGGGCGCGGATTTGGCGCGATCGTTCATGCGGCGGCGCGCTCCAGCGGCTCCGCAAGCGCACGGATTTCGGGCCGTACCGGGCCGCGCCGCGGCGCATCGGCGAGCGTCGTGAACCATTCGCCGGGCGGATTGCGCGCGAGCGAGTGCGACCACGTCACAGCGCGCAGCAGCGCTTCCGCCTCCTCCGGCAGGTGCTCGGGAATCTCGCAGCCCGCGAGCGTCGCCCAGAGGCCGCTCCAGCAGCGTGCGACGGCCCACGGATTGTAGCCCCCGCCGCCAAGCACGAGCAGCCGCGGCGCCAGCGGACGCAACCGGCGCAGCGCGTTCCAATAGGCCTGGTTGGACAAGGCGAGCTTGCTCATCGGGTCTTCGAGCAGCGCATCGGCGCCACACTGGACGACAAGGGCTTCCGGAGAGAACGCGGCAAGGGCCGGCAGAACGGCGCGCTCGAACAGGTGCTCGAACTCGCTGTCGTTGAAACCTTCTGGCACAGGGAAATTGAAGAGGCGCCGCGCCGGATCGCTCGACGCGCCGGTGCGCGGCCAGCGGCCGGCCTCGTGAATCGAGGCGATCAGCACGCGCGGATCGTCCGCCAGCGCGTCCTCCACGCCGTCGCAGTGATGGGCGTCGAGATCGACATAGGCGACGCGCGTCAATCCTTGATCGAGGAATGCAAGCATGCCGAGAACGGGATCGTTGAAATAGCAGAAGCCGCTCGCCGCGGCGCGGCGCCCATGATGCGTACCGCCGGCCGGACTATGAACGATGCCGCCGTCGCGCAGCAGCTCGGCCGCGAGCAGCGTGGCGCCGCAAGCCGTGGCCGGACGCCGGTACACTTCGCCGAAAACGGGATTGCCGTTGGCGTCGAGGCCGAAGCGCGCGCGCTGCTCCGGGGTCGCCGATTGCGTGCGCTCGCATGCGGCAACGGCGGCGACGTACTCGGGATCGTGGAAGCGCGCGAGCTGTTCCGGGGTCGCCATCGGGGCTTCGATATACGCGCCCGCGGGCAGCCAGCCGAGCGCCCGGCAGAGATCGACCGCGAGCGAAACGCGCGGGATCGCGAGCGGGTGCTTTCCGCCGTAGCGCGAGTGCCGGTAGATCTCGCTGGCGATGAGGCGCGGCCGATCCATGAACGATTTCTCTAGGCTGGACGGCCCTCGGGCGCAATCGCGCATCGACAGGCGCAGGGGCCTCACTTATGACCGCACTCCCCGCCCCACCCTCCGCCGGCCATGGAATCCGTCGTCAACGTCGTTCTGCCGGTCTTCGGCATCGTGCTTTGCGGCTACGCCGCCGGGCGCCTCAAGCTGCTCGGCCCGGGCAGCGCCGAGGCCCTGAACGGTTTCGTCTATTGGGTGGCCTTGCCGGCGCTGTTCATGCTCGGCCTTTCCAAGGCGCCGCTCGGGCTCATCTTCGATTGGCCGCTGATCGCCGCGTTCCTGCTCGCGATCGGGGTGATCTTCGTCCTGTCGCTGATCGTCGCCCGGATATTCTTTCCGGGCACGCTCGGCGCGCATGCGCTGCATGCCCTCGCCGCATCGTTCCCGAACTCGGGCTATATGGGCATTCCGCTGTTCCTGCTGGCGTTCGGCGAGGCCGGCTCGCTGCCCGTCATCATCGCGAATGTCGCGCAGTCGATCACGGTGTTCTTCCTCGTGCTGTTCCTCGTCGAGCTCGACGGTGGAACCGGGCCGCTCGGCACGCGCGTCGCGAAAATCGCCGCCAACCTGCTGCTCAACCCGTTCCTGATCGGCTCGGCGCTCGGGCTCGGCCTCAACGCTTCGGGCATCGGCCTCGGCGGGCCGTTCGAGACGCTGGTGAAGACGCTCGGCGCGGCGGCGTCGCCCTGCGCGCTGTTCGCGCTCGGCCTGTTCATGGTCGGCAAGCCGATCACGCGCGGGCTCCCCGAAGTGGGCTGGCTCGCGGTCGCGAAACTCATCCTGCATCCGATCGTCGCCGGGCTGATCGCCGCGTATGTGTTCGCGTTGCCCGACTACACGGTGCGCGCGCTCGTGCTGATCGCGGCGCTGCCGACCGGCGCGCTGGTTTTCGTGGTGGCGCAGCGATACAACGTGTTCGTGCAGCGCGGATCGGCGGCCGTGCTGGTCTCGACGGTGATCTCGATCCTGACAATCTCCGCCCTGATGATTCTCTACGATGTCTGACGCGCAGGGCCTTCTCGCGGTTTGGGTGGACATTCCGGCGGCGCTCGAAGCCGATTTCAACGATTGGTACGAGCGCGAGCACCTCGCCGAGCGCGCCGGAATTCCGGGATTCCGCACGGCGCGCCGCTACCTCGCCGACGGCGCCGCGCCGAAATACCACGCGCTCTACGAGACCGATTCGCTCGCGGTCTTCGGCACGCCCGACTACCAGCGCTATCTCGGCCCGCTGATGACCGCGTGGAGCAAGCGGATCATGGGCGCGTTCGAGAACAATCACCGCCGCTGCTGCCGCTTCGTCGCACGCGCGGGCGGCGGCATCGGCGGCGCGGTCGCGTCGCTGCGCTTCCGGGCATCGGACACGCTCGAGGCGAGGCTGAAGGACGGGGCCCTTCGCGCGGCCGTCACGCCCAGCGGCGCGATCGGCGCCAAGGCCTGGCGGTCGGACCTCGCCGTCACGTTTCCGGGCGGACCACCGGCCGAGGCTTTTGCCGAGACCGTCGTCGAGATCGAGGCGACACGCACCGCCGCGGCCATCGCGGGAGCCGATGCTTTGATCGCCGCGCTGCCCGCGGAGGCCGCGCCCGTCTATCGCGGCATATATCGACTTCTCCACGCGCTGCCGGACTGAGCGCGGGCCGCCGTCCCGTCACGCCGGCAGTTGCGGCGCCGTCGCCGCGAGGAACGCGCGGGTCTCCGCGATGGCTTCCGCGAGTCCGACCCGGCGCACTCCGACGCCGGGCGGGAACGCGCCGCACAGGCGAGTCGGCAGGCGCGAATCGAGCATCACGAACACGCCGTGATCGTCGGCGCGGCGGATGAGCCGGCCGAACGCCTGCTTCAGCCGGTAGCGCGTCTCGCGGTCGGTGTAGCGCGCGCCGCCGAAATGCGCGTGCCGCGCGCGGTAGAGGATGTCGGGGCGCGGCCACGGCACGCGGTCGAATACGATCAGCCGCAGCGAGCGGCCCGGCACGTCCACGCCGTCCCGGACCGCGTCCGTGCCGAGCAGGCACGCATCCGGCTCGGCACGGAAGATGTCGACGAGCGTCGCCACGTCGTAGCCGTCGATGTGCTGCGCGAGCAGCGGGATGCCGCGCGCCTCGAGCGGCGCGGCGATGCGCTGATGCACCTGCTTCAGGCGCGCGATCGCCGTGAACAGGCCGAGCGCGCCGCCGCCCGCCGCGAGAAACAGCTCGCGAAACGCCGCGGCCACGGCGTTGCCGTCGCTGTTCGAAACGTCGCGCACGACGAAGAGCCGCGTCTGCTTGGCATAGTCGAACGGCGAATCCAGCGCCGCGCGCTTGGCCGGCTCGATCAGGTGGCGCGCGCCGGTGCGCTCCTCGGCCGCCGCCCAATCGACAGACGGCTCGCCGGTGCCGTCGCGCAAACTCGCCGAGGTGACGACCGCGCCGTGGGCCGGCCGCAACACGTGCTCGGCGAAAGGCCGCGCCGGATCGATCCAGTGCCGGTGCAAGCCGACGTCGCTGTCGCGGCCGAAATCGCGATCGATGGCGAACCAGTCGACGAATTCCGGCGGCGTTTCCTTGGCCAGCGCCGCGAGCATCGATCGCCAGCCCGCGAGATCGACCAGCGCGCGGCGGCGGATTCCGCGCGCCATCGAATCGAGCCGGATGCGCGACGACGTGTCGAGCGTCTCGGCCTCGGCTTCCAGACGCAGTGCGAGTCGCTCGGCGAGCTCCGTCAGCGGCTTCAGCAGTCCGGCCAGCGCCGTGTCGAGCTCCTGCGCGGCCTCAAGCAGTCCCGGCACCGGCGGCTGCACGTCGCATTCGAGCCCGTAGCCGCTGTCGGCGTCTGCCGCGCGCGCATAGACCTGCTGGCGCACGCAGCCCAGAAATGCCTCGGCGGGGCCCACGCTTTCGCCGTTCGCGGTGCGCGCGAGCCATCCCTCCGACGGCAAAGCGCCGGCGGCGGCCACCGCCGTGTTGAGCAGGCGCTCGGAAGCGGGATCTTCTTCGATCAGTCCCTGCAGGCGCGCACGCAGGCCGCGCGCCCGGCTGCGGCGCGCAGAACCCGCCTCGGCGCCGCGCACCCAGCGGCGCAGCTCGGCCATTTCGAGGCCGGTCAGATGGCCCGAAAACACCGAGTCGGCCGCGCCGAAGACGTGATGGCCCTCGTCGA
>CAZUYG010000150.1:0-7446 GCA_964624265.1 uncultured Candidatus Odyssella sp. | reverse complement strand
CGCACCTGCACGCTCGTCAGCGGCGCGCGGATCGCCGGCGCGGCCATATCGGCGGAGTCGAGCGGCACGTCGATCCAGTCGGGCTTTGCCGGCGGCGGCGCCGCGCTCTCCCTGACGCTGCCTTCGTGCGGCGCCATCGCGTCGTAGGCGGCCAGCGCGATGATGCGGTTGCGCTCCGCCATGCCGGGCCCGAAGGCGGCATATTCGTCGGCCACCGCCGCCACGAGGTTCTCGCGCGACACGGCGCCGACGAGACGCGCGGCGGCGCCGGCGCAGGCCGCGCCGACGAACTTGAAATCGTCGGCCGAGCCGCTGCCGGGGCGGGGCAGTGCCAGGATCGGGCCGGCGAGCGCGAGGCGCGCGCGCCAGGATTCGGCCGGCTCGGCGCTGTCGATCAGCAGCACGGAATGCGCGTCGAGGCCCTGCAGCACGCCGGCCGCGGGCACGGCGACGAGCGTATCGTCGGCCACGACGACGAGGTCGGGATTGGGCATCGCGCCGCGCTCGTTGATCGCGCCCGGCAATGGCGGAGCGCGATCCGCGCGCACGTAGGCGAAAACCGGCGCCCCGCGCCGTTCGGCGCCGTACCGCGGGGCATCCTGCACCGTAAAGCCTTCACGATGCAGGGCCGTGCCGAGCACGCGACCCGCCGTCTTCATGCCCTGGCCGCCGCGGCCGTGAAACCGGATGCGGTACATTGGCACCGTCTAATCCAGGACGCGCGCGCTTTCCTTGACCTAGCGCAAGCCTCCGCAGCCGCCCCGAGGGCGGCGGAGTTCGCCGTTGTTCCGGCCAACGCGGCGGGCCACACTCGCCGCCATGAGCGAAAAGATGCACCCGCAGACCCTTGCCGCGCAGGCGATGGGGTTCGTCGATGCCGAGAGCAAGGCGATCATCCCGCCGCTGCACACGGCCACCACCTATATCCGCGATCCCGACAACCAGTATCGCAGCGGCCGCGTGTACGGCCGCGACGACAACCCCACCTACGATCATCCCGAGGCCGTGCTGGCCGCGCTCGAAGGCGGCGCGGAGGCGCTCCTCTTCGCCTCGGGCATGGCGGCGGCGACGGCAGCCTTCCAGGCGCTGGCGCCGGGCGATCATGTCGTGGCGCCGAAAGTGATGTACTGGGCGCTGCGCAACTGGCTCACGGGCTTCGCGCGGCAGTGGGGCCTCGCGGTCGATCTCGTCGATACCGACAGGCTCGACGATCTCCGCGCGGCGATGCGGCCGGGCAAGACCAAGCTCGTGTGGATCGAGACGCCGGCCAATCCCACCTGGGTCGTCACCGACATCGCCGCCGCGGCCGAGATCGCGCACGCCGCCGGCGCGCGCCTCGCGGTCGACTCGACGGTGGCGACGCCCGTGCTCACGCGGCCGCTGGCGCTCGGCGCCGACCTGGTGATGCATTCGGCGACGAAATACCTCAACGGCCATTCCGACGTGGTGGCCGGTGCGCTGATCACGCGCGCGACGGACGATTACTGGGCGCGCATCGCCGCCTTGCGCACGCAGCTCGGCGGCATTCTCGGGCCGTTCGAAGCGTGGCTGCTGCTGCGCGGCATGCGCACGCTCTATCCGCGCGTCGAGGCGGCCTCGCGCGCGGCGCTGGCCATCGCCACGCATTTCGTCGATCACGCAAGGATCGAGCGCGTGCTCTATCCGGGCCTCGGCAACGATCCGGGCCACGCCGTTGCGCGGAAGCAGATGCAGGGCGGCTTCGGCGGCATGCTCTCGATCCGCGTCAAAGGCGGCGCGGCGGCGGCGATCGCGGCGGCCGCGCGCGTGAATGTCTGGAAGCGCGCCACCTCGCTCGGCGGCGTCGAGAGCCTGCTCGAGCACCGCGCCAGCGTCGAGGGCGCGGGCAGCCCGGCGCCGCCCGATCTGCTGCGGCTCTCGGTGGGGCTGGAGCACGTCGGCGATCTCATCGCGGACTTCGAGCAGGCGATCGCCGCGCGATGAGCCGTGCGCGGACGAAAGGCCGCGCAAGGCCGGGGGGCACCGCGCGCAAGGGGCCGGAGCGCCGTCCGGCCGACCCGGTGCAGGCGAAGCTGCTCGCGGCCATCGCCTGCGTGTTCGGGGCCGGCGCGTGGATCCTCCCGCTGCCGCTGGGCCTCGCCGCGATATTGCTTGCCGGCTGGGGCCTCTGGCGCCACGGCAAAACGCGCCTCGGCGTATATGTATTCGCCGGGGTGACGGCGCTCACGCTCGCCGGCCTCGCCGTGGGCATGGCGCTCTAGAACGCGGCGTTTCGCGCGCGAAACCAGAGCACGCGGGCGATCCTCACGGGATTGTCAGCCCGCCGAACCGGGCTTTCCGCCTATAGAACGCGGCCCGCGGATGCTTCGGCGTCGCGCGGTGTTCATCGTTGGATGCGGGGCGGCTGACAGCGGTATGAATTTCTTTCAGGACCTCCTGGGCGATCCGGTGGGGCAAACGGCGATCGTGCCGTTCGCGATCGGATTCGTCTGCGCGCTCGTGCTCAGGCTGGCCGGGGGAAGCCGCGTGGCGGCGCTGGGCATCGGCGCCGCGTTCTTCGCCGCCTATTACCTGATCCACAATGGCGTGCCGGCGTTTCCGCCCGCGGCGACGGCGCAGAAGATGTTCTACGTCGCCGCGGCCTGCCTCCTGCTCGGCTTCGTGCTCGACATCGCCGGCGCGGCGCGCGGCGGCGGGCATTTCTTCGCGTTCGTCGTGCCGGCGGCGGCGCTCGGCTGGATGCGCTGGCCGCAGATCGCGGGCGGGCCGGGCGGCGCGCTGATCGCGACGCTTGCCGTTCTCTTCCTCGCTTCGATCGTCGTCTACTGGCGCCAGGCCGCTTCGGCGCGCGGATCGGAGACCGAGGAAGCGAGCAGCGCCGCCCTGTTCCCGGCCATTCAGGTGCTCGTCGCCGGACTCGGCCTCGGCGGCATCGCGCTGCTGGGCATCTCGCTCGCTTTCGGAAGTCTCGCGATGGCCCTTTCGGCTGGCGCCGGCGGTTACCTGCTGGCGAGCTATGTCGCGCACCTTATTACCGGACGGGGCTTCGGCTACGGCGCCACGGGCGCGTTCGGCGGCGGCGGCATCTGGCTCGCGCTGGCCTACGCGGCCGTCTTCGCCGCCGATGCGCCGGTGAAGATCGCGCTCATCGGCGTGGTGGCACCCGCGTTCGCCATCGACTTCGTCGCGCGTCCGCTCGCGCTGCTCGCGGCCGCGGCCGGGGCGCCGGCGGCGGCGCGCTTCGCCCAGCCGCTCGCCTATGGCGTCATCGTCGCGATCCCGCCGGCGGCGGCGCTGGCCTACGCGTGGTTCGTGCTGGGCTGGCGCATGAATTGACGACCGGCGCCGGCCGGATGCGGGGCAGGCCGGCGCCGTCCACAACGCCCTCGCGAGGCTTCAAAGAGGACAACACATGAAGATCCGCACTCTCTCCGCCGCCGTCGCGCTCGCGGCCTTCGCCGCGGCGCCCGCCGCGGCCGAAACCTTCCGCGTCGACATCACCCACAGCTCGTTCGTCTTCGCCGCCAATCACATCGGCTACACCGACGTGTACGGCCTGTTCCGCGAATGGGGCGGCGAGTTCACGTTCGATCCGAAAGCGCCCGAGAACACCAAGGTGCGCATCGAGGTGAAGACCGAAAGCCTCGACACGAACGATCACCGCATGCAGGCGCAGGGCGGCGTGCGCGGCCGCAACGAGCATCTCCGCAGCGCGGACTTCTTCAACGTGAAGGAGTTCCCGACGATGGTGTTCGAAAGCACGAAGGTGGAGAAGACGGGCGAGAAGACCGGCAAGCTGCACGGCAACGTCACGCTGCTCGGCGTCACCAAGCCGGTCGTGTTCGACGTCACGTTCAACAAGGTGGCACCGCATCCGGTGCCGGCCTACAAGGGCGTGCTCACCGCCGGCTTCACGATCACCGGCACGATCAAGCGCACCGATTGGGGCATGAAGTTCGGCGTGCCCGCGGTCAGCGACGAGGTGAAACTGATGATCGGCGTCGAGGCGCAGGAAAAGAAATAGCTTCTTTCACCATGTGAACAGCGACAGGGCCGGCGGGGCGCGCTCCGCCGGCCCTTTTTCGTCTCGCGGCAGCGGCTTCGGGCAGGCTATTGTCGGGCCCTGTCCAGCCGATACGGGTTAACCGATTCCATGCGCCGCACCACGCGTTTCCGCCGGCTCCTCGAAGCGCCCGAAATCCTCGTCATGCCGGGCGTCCACGACGCACTCGGCGCCAGGATCGCCGAGCAGGCCGGCTTCGAGGCCGTCACCGAGGGCGGCTATTCCTCGACCGCGACCTTGCTCGGCCAGCCCGACACCTCGCAGCTCTCGATGAGCGAGCTGGCCGATCACTACGCGCGAATCTGCGACGCCGTCTCCATCCCGGTGTTCGGCGACGGCGACACCGGCTTCGGCAACGTGACGAACGTGCGCCGCACGACGCGCGCCTACGAACGCGCCGGGCTCGCCGGCTTCTTCATCGAAGACCAGACGTTTCCGAAGCGCTGCGGGCACATGCCCGGCAAGGGCGTCGTTTCCGCCGAGGAGATGCTCGGCAAGCTCAAGGCCGCGCTCGACGCGCGCCACGACCCCGACCTCGTCATCATGGCGCGCACCGACGCGCTCGCCACGCACGGTCTCGACGAGGCGATCGAGCGTGCGGTGCTCTATCGCGACGCCGGCGCCGACCTCATCTTCGTCGAGGCGCTCGAAACGGCCGACGACATGCGCCGCGTCTGCAAGGCGGTGAACGGCCCGGTGTTCGCCAGCATCATCGACGGCGGCAAGACGCCCAATCTGACAGCGGCCGAATGCCAGGAGATCGGCTTCGCGGTGATGACCAACGCGCTCGCGCCTACGTATGTTTACGCACGCGCGATGCAGGACTACTACGCGCATTTCCGGCGCACCGGCAGCAGCAAGGGCTACGAGCAGCGCCTGCTGCCGTTCGATCAGTTCAACGCGCTGGTGGGACTTGCGGCGTTGCGCAAGCGCGAGGAAGATGAGCTCGAATTCGCCCGGCGCATTGCGCGCCGCAGGCGGAAGACGCCGGAGGCGGCGGAGTAACGCCGCCCGGCGGATCGTCAAAGAATCAGGGAGGAGAGCACGATGCGTATTTCGATCGCGGCGCTTGCCAGCGCCGGCCTGGTGTGTGCCGCCATGCAGGCGGGCGCCGCCGAATTCACGATGCGGATCAGCCATCAGGTGCCGACCGCGCATCACATGCACAAGGCGCTGCTGCTGTTCGCCGAAGACGTGAAGCAGCGCACGAAGGGCGGCGTCGAAGTTCAGATCTTTCCGGCCGAGCAGCTCGCGAAAGCGGGCGAGAACTTCCCGCAGGTGGCGCGCGGCGCCATCGAAGCGGCGCTGGTCGTCAACGTGCAATGGGGCAACACGATCCCCGAAATGGCGGGGCCGACGATCCCGTTCTTCTTCACGGATCTCGAGCGCATCAAGAAGTTCCCCACCTCCGAGGCGCGGAAATATCTCGACGGGCTGCTCGCCAAGCGCGGCGTCCACTCGATCTCGTGGCTCTACATCACGCGCATCTCCATCTTCACCTCCGGCAAGAAGCCGATCGCGACGCTGGCCGATTTCCAGGGCCTCAAGATCCGCGGCCTCAACGCGCTGACCGACAACAGCCTCAAGGCCGTCGGCGCCGCGCCGTCCACGATGCCGGGTTCGGAGGTTTATCAGGGCTTGCAGACCGGCGTTCTCGACGCCGGGCTCACCGACGTCTCCGCCGCGGTCTCGCGCCGCTATTACGAGGTGCAGAAGTTCGGCACCGTGCTGCCTTACTTCACCGTCTACTTCCACATGTTCTCCAATCCGAAATGGTACGCGAGCCTGAAGCCCGAATACCGCGCGGCGATCGAGGCGGCGGCGGCCAAGAACGAGCAGGACATCATCCCGATCACCGAACAGACGGCCGCGGCCGCGGTCGGCCAGCTCCGCGAGAAGGGCATGCAGATCAAGGTGCTGTCCGATGCGGAAGTCGAGGCCTGGAAGGCCAAGATGCAGCAGCCCGTCATCGACGCGTTCCTCAAGATCTCGCCCGAGGGCGGCGCCAAGATCATCGAGCTGATGAAGAAGCTCTGAGGCGCTGCGCCGCCGCGCGATAGCGCCCGCGCATGGAGGCGTTCGACCGTGCCGTGCGCGCGATCAGCGCCGTCGCGCTGCAGATCGCGGCGGCCGCCTGCCTGATCTGCTTCGCGCTGATGTGCTACTCGGTGGCGATGCGCTATTTCTTCGGCGCGCCGCAAAGCTGGATCGACTACGCGGTCGGCTGGCTCGTCGTCGCGATGGTGATGTTCGCGGCGCCCGCCGCGCAGTTCACGGGCGAACACGTCGCGGTGGATACGATCAGCGAGCGCCTGCGCGGGCGGCCGCGCCGCGCGCTCACCCTGATCGGCCTCATGTGCGTCGCCGCGACGGCGGCCATCATGATCTGGGAGGGCTCCGCGATGGTGGCCTTCTCGCGGCTCACGGGCATGATGACCGAGCTCTATCCGGTACAGCTCTGGTGGATCCAGGTGCTCGTGCCGGTGGGTTTCGCGCTCATGCTCGCGGTCGTGATCGTGCAGCTGCTGCGCGTGGCGCGCGGGCTCGATGCCGGCGACGAGGGAGCCGCGGACGAGGCGGCGCGGCTGAAGGCGAGCCCGCTCGAATGACGTTTCTGCTGCTGCTGGGCTGCCTGATCCTTCTGCTCTACCTCGGCATGCCGATGTATGCCGGCATGTTCCTGTTCTCGCTCATCGTGCTGCTGCTCGTCGAGGGCAAGGTCGCGGGCGTGGGCGAACTGGCTTTCGGCAAGCTCAACGTCTACCTGCTCGTCGCCATACCGCTGTTCATGCTGATGGCGCGGTTCATGGTGAAGGGCCGCGTCGTCGACGATCTCTACAAGGCGGCGAATACGCTGTTCGGCCATCTGCCCGGTGGGCTCGGCGTCGCCACCATCGCCGCCTGCACGGCATTCGCGGCCATCTCGGGTTCCTCGGTCGCCACCGCGCTCACGATCGGCACCGCGGCGATCCCGCAGATGCTGAAATACGGCTACGATCCCAAGAGCGCCTACGGCGCCGTCGCCGGCGGCGGCACGCTGGGGATCCTCATTCCGCCGTCGGCGCCGATGGTGCTCTACGCCGTGGTCTCCGAAGCGTCGATCGGCGCGCTCTTCATGGCCGGCATGCTTCCCGGACTCATGCTCGCCGGCATTTTCGCGATCTATTGCATGGTCACGGCCTGGCGGCGCGAAAAGCGCCTCGGCACCCGCCATCTTCGGCCAAAGCGCGCGAGCGCCGCGGAAATGGTGCAGGCCGTGCGCGCCTCGTTCTGGGCGCTCACGCTGCCGCCCTTCGTGCTGCTCGGTATGTATTTCGGCATATTCACCGCCACCGAGGCGGCGGGCACGGGTGCCCTGTGGGCGCTGATCATCGCGTTCGTGATCTATCGCACGCTGAGCGTCC
>CAZUYG010000149.1:3879-7473 GCA_964624265.1 uncultured Candidatus Odyssella sp. | reverse complement strand
CCGAATTTCACGCTGATCTGGAAGCGGTCGCGCGCGACGCCCTTGAGCGCCTTGCCGATCAGCATCTCGTTGTGACCCATGTCGTAAAAATCGCCGGTGTCGATCAGCGTAATGCCGGCATCGAGCGCCGCATGGAGGGTTGCGAGACTTTCGTTGCGGTCGGCGGGGCCATACATGCCCGACATGCCCATGGCGCCCAAGGCGAGGGCCGAGACCGCGGGGCCATTCGTTCCGAGTTTCTTCGTCTGCATCGCTATCTCCTTCGCAAGGGGCGGCCGGTTGCGCCGCCGCCGACGCCGCGCAACATGCGCTCTGGCGCTCTGTTCGAAAATCCGGCATTCATTGCACAGGCTGTACGGAAATTCGCACAATGGCCGAACCCGATCTCGGCGACCTCGCGGCGTTTGCCGCCGTCGCGCGCTACCGCGGCTATCGCGGGGCGGCCGCGATCCGCGGTGTCTCGCCCTCGTCGCTCAGCGAAGCGGTGCGGCGCCTCGAAACGCGCATCGGCGTTCGCCTCCTCAACCGGACCACGCGCAGCGTCACGCCGACCGAGGCGGGCGCCCGCCTGCTCGAGCGGCTGGCGCCCGCGCTCGCCGAGGTATCGGCGGCGCTCGGCAATGTCGGCGGCGCCGATGGCGGCCCCTCGGGTACGCTGCGCCTCAACGTGAACTGGGTCGCGGTCCGCACGTTCCTGCCGCCGATCGTCGATGCGTTTCTGAAGGCGCATCCGGGCATCGTCGTCGAGGTGGTCGCCGCGGACAGTTTCATCGACGTCTTTGCCGCCGGTTTCGATGCCGGCATTCGTTACGACGACCGGCTCGAACGCGACATGATCGCCGTCCCGATCGGGCCGCGGCGCCAGCGCTATGTCGCCGCGGCGTCGCCGGCTTACCTCGAAGCGCATGGCCGGCCGCGCCACCCCGAGGACCTGCTGCGGCACGCCTGCATCCGCCATCGCTTCGCCAGCGGCGTGATGCCGGCCTGGGAATTCGAACGCGGCGGCAAGATTCTGCGCATGACCCCGAAAGGTCCGCTGGTGGCTTCGGCCGCGGAGCTCGAGATTTCCGCTGCGTGCGCAGGGCTCGGCGTGATCTATACCTTCGAGGACTTCCTCGGACCATCGCTGCACTCGGGACGGCTCGTCCCCATCCTCGAGGAATGGTGGCAAGGCTTTTCCGGCCCGTTCCTCTACTATCCGAGCCGAAGGCTGATGCCGGCGCCGCTGCGCGCATTCGTCGACTTCCTCAAGCCGAGGCCCGGCGCCCCGCGCTCGAAAATGCCACGATCGCCGTGACACCGCGGCAGCGCCCAGCCCGCACGGGGCATGGGCGGCACGGCTCGGCCCCGACGGTCCGTATCATTCGATCGAAGAATCCACAGGCGTCATCGCATTTCTTGCGTCAAACGCGACGTCTTGTACTATATTTAGGTTGCCGCTCCGGTGGCGGCATGGTGGCGGGGCTATGTCGGAAGCAAAGGGCAGGCGCGGGCAAGTCATCGTTCTCGGCAACGAGAAGGGCGGGACGGGCAAGTCCACTTCGGCGATGCACATCATCGTCGCCTTGATGCGCGACGGCTTCCGGGTCGCCAGCATCGATCTCGACCCCCATCAGGGCACGCTCACGCGCTACGTCGAGAACCGGAAATCATTCTCGGAATCGAAGGGCATTCATCTGCCGATTCCGGAGCATCACTGCTTCAGCGGCAGCGATGCCGACAGCGTCGCCGCCGCGGAGAGCGAGGATAAGCGCCGGCTCAATGCGCTGGTCGAGCAGCTCGGCGACGTCAACGACTACATCGTCATCGACTGTCCCGGCAGCGACACGTTTCTGGCGCGCCACGCGCTGAGCATCGCGGATACGCTGATCACGCCGATCAACGACAGTTTCATCGACATGGACCTGCTCGCCAAGGTCGGCGGCAACCCGCCGCGCGTGCTCGGCCCCAGCACCTACAGCCAGATCGTGTGGGAGCAGAAGGTGCAGCGCGCGCAACGCAACCGGCAGAGCATCGACTGGATCGTCATGCGCAACCGGCTCGCGCAGCTCGATTCGAAGAACAAACGCAACGTGGGCGACGCGCTCGAGAAGCTCTCGCAACGCATCGGCTATCGCCTCGTCGACGGCTTCAGCGAGCGCGTGATCTTCCGCCAGCTGTTCCTGCAAGGGCTCACGGTGCTCGACCTCCGCGAAGAGGGCACCGACGTGCAGCTCAACCTGTCGCATATCGCGGCGCGCAACGAGATCCGCAACCTGCTCGATGCCGTGCTCGGCGAGCCCGAGATTCCCAAGCCGACGCCGATGCGCATTTCGGCGCCGTGGCCGCCGGCCTCGTCCAAGGGCGAGCCGGCCCCGGCCGAGTCCGAGCGCACGCAAGCCGAGTCCTGAGCGGAGCCGGCGCGCGGCGCCGGTCCGGAATCCGTACCTCGCGCCGCGGCCGCTCGTGCTAGCGTTGCGACATGACCGGGTATGGCCAATTCTGCGCGGTCGCGCGGGCGCATGAAGCGCTCGGCGGCCGCTGGACGCTGCTCGTGGTGCGTGAACTGCTCTGCGGCAGCCGGCGTTTCAACGACATCCGGCGCGGAATTCCGCGCATCTCGCGTACGATGCTGTCGGAGCGGCTCCAAGCGCTCGTGCATCTCGGGGCCGTAAGGCGCCGCACGGGTCCGCACGGACCTGAATATGCGTTGACGGAAGCCGGCAGCGAGCTGGCCACGCTCGTGGGCGCGCTGGCGAGCTGGGGCCAGCGCTGGCTTCCGCGTGCGGCGGCCGAAGAGGACTTCGATCTGGAGCCGCTGCTCGTCGACATGCGGCGGCGCGTGAATTTCGAATCGTTGCCGAAAGAGCCGATCGTCATCCGCTTCGAGTTGCGCGGGCACAGGCGGCGTTTCCTGCTGCTCAAAGCCTCGGAAGCGTCGCTCTGCGGCCAGAATCCGGGCTTCCCGGAGCCGCTCGGCGTGCGCGGTCCGCTTGCGGCGCTGGCCGGATGGTGGCGCGGCGATATGACGTTCGCGGATGCGCTGCGCGCCGGCCTGTCCGTGGAGGGGCCGCGTGCGCTCGCCCGTGCGTTTCCGGGATGGTTCGCGCGTTATCAATTCGCCGCTGTCGCGCCGGCATCGCCGAAGTCCGGATTGCGTACCCCACCGCCGGAGCCGCCGGCGCTACAACCCTCGCGCTCGTTCCCCAACACCGCGTGAGGACAAAGCCATGACTGCGCATCTTCTCGTCATCTATCCGCATCCCAAAAACGCTGGCGAATTCGACCGCGCCTATCGCGATCAGCACTTGCCCTATGCCGGGCCGCGCCTGGCGGGTGCGACCGGCGTCCGGACCCGCCGCGTGGTGGGCCCGGCCTTCGCCCCGCCGCCGTACCACCTCGTCTCCGACGTCACGTTCCCTTCGATCGACGCACTCAAGGCCTGCGCCGCGTCGCGCGGCGGGCAGGAGGCGCTCGCGCACGCGGCTTCGATCAGCTCGGGCGGCGCGCCGACGATCTTGGTGACGATCGACGATTGAACCGCGACTTTTCCCCACCGAGGGCGCGGGTGCGGCGGGCTTGAACGGCGCCGCACCCGCACCCAAACTGGGTGCA
>CAZUYG010000149.1:0-3779 GCA_964624265.1 uncultured Candidatus Odyssella sp. | reverse complement strand
GCGCCGCAGCGGCGCGCGGGCGAGCGCGGACGGCTCATCTTCGCAATGGATGCGACCGCCAGCCGCGAGCCCACATGGGACACGGCGATCCAGATCCAGGCCGAGATGTTCAGCGAGACGGCCACGCTCGGCGGACTCGAAGTGCAGCTCGCGTGGTATCGCGGCTTCGGCGAGTTCCGGGCAAGCGAGTGGGTGGCCGACAGCAAGGCGCTGGTCGCCCGCATGACGCGCGTCCGCTGCCTCGCCGGCCGAACCCAGATCGTGCGCGTTCTCAAGAACGCGGTCGTCGAGGCCAAGCGGGGCAGGGTGGGCGCGCTCGTTTTCGTCGGCGACGCGATGGAGGAAGACCTCGACACGCTCGGCGATATCGCCGGGCGTCTCGGCCTTCTCGGCGTGCGCCTGTTCATCTTTCACGAAGGCCGGGACGCGGCCGTCGGCCGCGCGTTCCAGCATTTGGCGCAGCTCACCGGCGGCGCCTGCTGCCATTTCGACGCCTCGAGCGCGAAGCAGCTCCGCGACTTGCTCGCGGCTGTGGCCGTCTATGCCGCCGGCGGCCGTGCCGCGCTCGAAGACTATGGGCGTCGGAAGGGTGGCGAAGCGCTGCGCCTCACCCACCAGGTGCGCTAGCGCGCCGCTTCCGTTAACGATCCCGCCGCGACAAGGGCCCTTGGGACGCGGCCCGGCTGCGTCTATATCAAGGGCGCGCCCGCCGCCGCGGGCATCCGGAACCCCGCGAATGGTCGGCTACCTCATCCTCGGCGCAGCCCTTGCCATCGGCCTTGCGCTCATCCTGCGCGGCATGCGCGGCGCCACCGCCGCCCAGGTGATGCGCTGGGTCTGGCAGTCGATCGCGGTCGTCTCCGTTCTGATCGGGGGATACTTCCTGGTTACGGGGCGCCCGGCCTACGCGATGGTCCCGGCCTTCGGCGTGCTCGTCGCCGTGATCGGCTGGCTCATCGACGTCACGCTGGCGCCGCGCAAGCCGAACACCTCCCGCGTCAACACGCGCTTCCTCAAGCTCACGCTCGACCACAAATCGGGGCAAGTGACCGGCGACATCGTCAATGGGCCGTTCGCCGGGCGGCGCATCGAATCGCTGCGGGTCGACGAATTGGTCGATCTGTTCGTCTACTATCGCGGCGAGGACGAACCCTCGGCGCGCCTCATCGAAGCCTATCTCGACCGGACGTCGCCGACCTGGCGCGATCGCTACGGCCCCGACGGAGCGCCGAAGCACGACAGCTATACCGCGGCGGGAGGTCCGATGAGCAAGAGCGAGGCGTTGCGCATCCTCGGCCTCACGCTCGGCGCCACCGCCGACGAGGTGCGCGCGGCGCACCGGCGCAAACTCCAGGAGCACCACCCCGACCGCGGCGGCGACCCCGACATGGCCGCGCGCATCAACCAGGCGCGGGACGTGCTGCTGGAGAGCTAGCGCCCTCTATGGCGCCGTGTGCCCGTTTGCCGGGGGCGGCTGAACGCGAAATCGCCGGAAGCCGCGCCATGCCATCGCGATCCAGACCAGGATTGTCGCCGCACCGAGGACGCCGGCGATCGGGCGGGCGAAGAAGGCGAGAAACGATCCGTCGGACTTGATCATCGACGTGACGAAGCTCTGCTCCAGCATCGGGCCGAGAACGATGCCGAGGATCACCGGCGCCACCGGAAACCCGTTCTCCTCCATCAGGAATCCGAGCAGCCCGAAAACGAGCATGACGCCGACCGCGAACGGGCTGTTGGTGATGGCGAAGGCGCCGACGATGCAGAACATCATCACGATGGGCATCAAGATCTCGCGCGGGATTCGCAGGATGTGCTTGAACGTCTTGATCGCCGCCCAGCCGAACGGAAGCATGATGACGTTCGCGAGAAAGAAAATCACGAACAGCGCGGTCACGATGTCCGGCGATTTTTCGAACACCAGCGGTCCGGGAATGACGTTCTTGAGATAGAGCACGCCGATGACGATCGCGGTGATCGAATCGCCGGGGATGCCGAACACCAGCGCCGGGATCCACGCGCCGCTCACCGCAGCATTGTTGGCCGCGCCGCTCTCGACGATGCCTTCGACGTGGCCGGTACCGAATTTCTCCGGTTCCTTCGAGAATCGCTTGGACGTGGCGTAGGTGATCCAGGACGCGATGTCGGCGCCGGCGCCGGGCAGCGCGCCGATCGCCGTGCCGATCGCGGAGCCGCGCAGCGTCTGCTTCGGATATTTCCGGATGAGCGCCCACTGGCCCCGGAAGATGCTGCCCGTCACGGGCTGCGGCGGCGGCAGCTGCGCCTGCGAACGGGCCATGGCGCGCAGCACTTCGGCGATGGCGAACATGCCGACCATCGCCGGGATCATCTCGATCCCGCCCATCAGGTCGGTGTTCCCGAACGTGAAACGGGGCAGACCGGCCGGGTTTTCGAGGCCGATCGAGGCGACGAACAGGCCGAGGAACAGCGCGATCATGCCTTTGACCGGCGCACTCTGCGCGATGAACACGGCGCAGGTGAGGCCCAGGCATACGAGCCAGAAATACTCGAACGAGCTGAAACGGATCGCGACTTCGGCGAGCAGCGGCGCGGCGGTCACGAGCACGATCGTGCCGAAGATGCCGCCGATGGCCGAGAACACGACGCCGGCGCCGAGCGCGACTTCCGCCTGACCTTTCCTGGTCATGGCGTAGGCCTCGTCGGTGTAGGCGGCGGAGGCCGGTGTCCCCGGAATTCGCAGCAGCGCGCCCGGTATGTCGCCGGCGAAGATCGCCATGGCGCTCGCGGTCACGATGGCTGCCAGCGCGGGCACGGGCGGCATGAAGAATGTGATCGGCACGAGCAGCGCGGTCGCCATTGTCGCCGTCAGGCCCGGCATTGCGCCGACGAACAGGCCAAACGCCGACGAGAAGACGATGACGGCGAGGACGTAGGGATCGCTGATCAGGGCCAGGGATTTGAGGATCTGCTCCACGGCCTCACCAGAGGTAATTGGTGAGGAGGCCGCGCGGCAGCGGCACGCGCATCAGGTCGCTGAAGGCCACCTGGATCGCGAGCGTCGCTCCGATGGCGACGATCGCGCCGGTACGAAGCCTGATGCCCTGGCGCCAGAACAGGATCAGCAGGATCGCGATCGAAAGCGGAATGAATCCGATGCGATCGGAGAAAAACACGTAGAGAAGGATCAGGGCCAGGGCGAGCAGGAAATTGCCGAGCGTACGCCCGTCGCGGGCCCAGTCGGCAAGCTCGATCCATCGAGTGCCGGCGCGGCGCCGCCAGGCCTGCGCCATCATCATCAGCGAGAAGCCGCCGAGGCCGAGCGCGATCAGCGTCGGAAACGCGCCCGCGCCGTAGCGCTGCCCGGGCATCGGCGGCAGCGTCTGCGCATAGATGAAGATGAAAATTGCGAGCGCGAGAAAAATCGCGCCCGAGATGACGTCGCTGACCTTCATGCCGGCACGGCAGGCCGCTTCCCCCGCGCGGTGCGGAGGAAGCGGCCGTGCATCAGCCTTTCGCGATGCCGAGGGCCTTCATCACCTTGCCCATCTTGGCGTCGTCTTCGGCCATGTGCTTCGCGAACTGGCCGGGATCGCCCCACACCATCCCGAAGCCGCGCTGGGTCATGAACTCCTTGAACTCCTTGGCGTCCCAGGCCTTCTTCAGAGCCGGCACGATGCGGTCGACGGCTTCTTTCGGCATACCCTTTGGCGCCGCGATGCCGCGCCAGGCTGCGAGCGTCCAATCGGTGCCGAGCGTCTCGTTGAGCGTCGGCACGTCCGGGAAGGCAGGGTTGCGCT
>CAZUYG010000148.1:0-7473 GCA_964624265.1 uncultured Candidatus Odyssella sp. | reverse complement strand
GAGGGCAAGCGCGCGATCGTCGCGATGCGCTGGGGCCTCATCCCCTCCTGGGCCAAGGAGGCGAAGATCGGCTCGATGATGATCAATGCGCGCGCCGATACGGTGGCGACGAAGCCGGCCTATCGCGCGGCGTTCAAGGCGCGGCACTGCCTCGTGCTCGCCAACGGCTTCTACGAATGGCAGCCGCCGCCCGAGGGCTCCCCGAAAGGAGCGAAGAAACAGCCGTTCCGGATCGTGCTGGGGACGCAGCAGCACGCGCGGCCGTTCGCGTTCGCCGGGCTGTGGGAGCGCTGGCGCGATCCGGCCGGCGAGAAGGACGCGCCGCCGCTCGACACCTTCACGATCGTGACCACCGACGCCGCCCCGGCGATCGCGCACATCCACGACCGCATGCCGGTGATGCTGACCAGGCGCGAAGAGCTCGAAGCCTGGCTCGACGCCGAAAAGACGCCGCCCGAAGAAGCGCAAAAACTGCTGCGCCCCTATGCGGGCGCCGACCTTGCCCCCTACACGGTGGGCCTCAAGGTCAACAACGCGCGCTACGACGGCGCCGATTGCGTGGAGCCGGCTGCGCCCATCGCGGCCTGAGAACTGCGCGAAAGTGCCGATTCGACCCCGCGGCGCGCGGCGCGCTATAAGGCCGCCGCACCCAAGACCGCCTTCCGAGGAGCCTGACATGAACGAGCAACTGCCGCGCCGCGGCAATTCCCCCGCGGCCCGCGACATCGCGAGCCTCGTGCACCCCTACACGAACCTGCGCGTGCACGAGAAAGAGGGTCCGCTCGTCATCGAACGCGGGCGCGGCGTCTACGTCTATGACGATTCGGGCAAGGAATACATCGAAGGCATGGCCGGCCTGTGGTCGGCGGCGATCGGCTTCGACGAGCCGCGTCTCGTCGCCGCGGCCACGGCGGCGATGTCGAAGCTGCCGTTCTACCACATGTTCACGCACAAATCGCACCTTCCCGGCATCGAGCTGGCCGAAATGCTGCTCGAGATGGCGCCGGTGCCGATGTCGAAGGTGTTCTTCGCGAACTCGGGCTCCGAGGCCAACGACACCGCGATCAAGCTCGTCTGGTACTATCACAACGCCATCGGCAAGCCCGAGAAGAAGAAGATCATCTCGCGCGTGAAGGCCTATCACGGCGTCACCGTGGCCAGCGCGTCGCTGACCGGCCTTCCCGCCAATCACCAGGACTGGGACCTGCCGATCGCGCGCATCCTGCACACGACCTGCCCGCACCATTACCGCTTCGGCAAGCCGGGCGAGAGCCCGGAGGATTTCGCGACGCGCTGCGCCGAGGAGCTCGAGGTGCTGATCCTGAAGGAAGGCCCGGACACGGTGGCGGCGATGTTCGCCGAGCCGATCATGGGCGCCGGCGGCGTCATCGTTCCGCCGCCCACCTATTTCGAGAAGATCCAGAAGGTGCTGAAGAAATACGACGTGCTGCTGATCGCCGACGAGGTGATCTGCGGCTTCTTCCGCACCGGCAACCCCTGGGGCTCGCAGACCTTCGGCATGGTGCCGGACATGCTGGCCTGCGCAAAGGCGCTGTCCGCCTCCTACATCCCGATCTCGGCGCTGATGATCAACGAGAAGATCTATCAGGCCCTGCTCGCCGAGAGCGACAAGATCGGCACGTTCGGCCACGGCTTCACCTATTCGGGCCATCCGGTGGCCGCCGCCGTCGCGGTGGAAACGCAGAAGCTCTACAAGGAGCGCGACATGCTCTCGCATGTGCGCCGCCAGATGGGGCCGTTCCAGAAGAAGATGGCCTCGCTGCTCGCCGAAGACATCGTCGGCGAGGTGCGCGGCGTCGGCCTCGTCGCCGGCGTCGAGCTGGTCAAGAACAAGGCGACGAAGGAAAGCTTCGCCCCGGTCGGCAAGATCGGCCGCATGACGGCGGCGCGCGCGCAGGCGAACAGCCTCATCTGCCGCGCGATCGGCGACACGATCGCCATCTGCCCGCCGCTGATCATCAACGAAGCGCAGATCGACGAGCTGGTGGCACGCCTGCGCAAGTCGATCCAGGAAGTCGCGGCCCAGGCGAAGAAGGAAGGAATGCTCTAGGTGCGGCGGCTCCTGCTCGCGCTCGCTTTCGCGGCCGGCGCGGCGCCGCTCGCCCGCGCCGAGCTCGTGTGGCGGCCGCTGGAGCCGGGGCTGGAGCTTGCCCGGCCTCGGGCGCCGGGCACGCACCGCACCGGCGACGGGCTCGTGACGCTGGTGCGCATCGATCCCGCCAAGGCGAAGCTCGCGCTGGCGATGGCGAAATTCGAGGGCGACAAGCAGCGCACGGCGGCCGAGTGGGCGCGCGAAAAGCGTTGGTCCTTCGCGGTGAACGCCGGGCTCTATCAGGACGACCACATCACGAATGTCGGCCTGATGCGCGACGGGCGGCGCGTGAACAATCCGCGGTTCAATCATTACCGCTCGGTGTTCGCATTCAATCCGCGCCGCGGGCTCGAGGAGACGTTCCAGCTCTGGGACAAGGTCTGCGACAAGGACGGCGAGTTCCGCCGCTTCGACACGCAGATCCAGAACATCCGCCTCATCGATTGCCGGAAGCGCGTGACGTGGCCGGCGAGCGAGAAGGACGTGAGCCTCGCCGTGCTCGGCGCCGACGGACAGGACCGCCTCATCGTCGCGTTCTCCCAGTCGCCGCACACGGCCGGCGGCTTCGCGCGCCTCTTGCTGCGCTGGCCGCTCGACCTGCGACGCGCGCAATATCTCGAAGGCGGCCGGCCCGCGCAGCTCTATCTCGAGGCCGGCGGCGTGACGCTCAACCTCAACGGCCTCTGCGGCGGCACCCTCGGCTGCATCGGCATCTCCGGCGTGGCGCCGGAAATCCCCAACGTGATTGGCGTGGCGAAGAAGTAGCCGCGGGGGCCGCGCTGTCTACGCCATGCCCCAGGCAAACGCCGTCATCGCGATGATTCCGTAGGTGACGGAGCGGTGGAGCGCCGCACCCTTGCCCTCGCCGGCGGCCAGCGCGGCACCAAAAGGCACGAAGATCGGGAGGAAGTGCTCGGGCGTCGGATGATTGCGGACGCCTTCGGGCGCGCGCCGGTAGTCGGCGAGCGCCCTTTCGTCGCCGGCTTCGACTGTTTTCACCAGCCAATCGTCGAATGGCTTCACATAGGCGCGCGGCGGATCGTCGACGCGGCTGACGCCGCGGAAATCGGCGAGGTTGTGCGTGGCGCTGCCGCTGCCGAGGATCAGCACGCCTTCCTCGCGCAACGGCGCCAGCGCCTTGCCCATCGCGATATGGTGCTCCGGTCCGAGCGGCGTCTGCACGGAAAGCTGAAAGGCCGGAACGTCGTTCTCGGGAAACATCAGCTTCAGCGGCACCCAGGCGCCGTGATCGAACCCGCGCAGCGGATCGACGACGCAGGAAATGCCCGCCTTGTGCAAGAGGCCGGCGACGCGGCCCGCCAGCGCCGGCGCGCCCGGCGCCGGATGGCGGATTGCGTACAGCGCCGGCGGGAAACCATAGAAATCGTGGATCGTCTCGGGTTTCGGCGCGGCGCTGACGACGGCGCGCGGCGCCTCCCAATGCGCCGAGACGCAGACGACGGCCTTCGGCCGCGGCAGCTTCTTGCCGAGGGCGCCGAGAAAATCGCGCGCCGGGCAATCGTCGAGGATCAGCGTCGGCGCGCCGTGGGTGACGAAGATCGTGGGCAGGCGGCTCATGCGAATTTCAGGCCCGGGCGGGAAGTTCGGCCGGAAACCGTAACGGCGGCGCGGCGCGCCCGGTCAGGGGCGGCAACGGCAGAGCGGTTTCTCCGGCAGGGTCTTCGCGCTAGTTTTGAGGTGGGGAGACCGTGCGAATGAATTTGCGAGAGCGAATTGCGCATGTCTACAGAAGAACGGCCGAACGGCGCGCGCACCGGCGGCTGGCGAGCCACCCTCCGTTGAGAGACATTCTTGGAATCGCCACCGGCACGACCGGTGCGGACTATTCCGACTACTGGGCCCTCTACACATACATCAGGCGGCACCGCCCGCGGCACGTGCTGGAATTCGGTCCCGGCATGACGACGCTGATCATGGCGCAAGCGCTGTTCGAAAACGGCGCCGGGCAGCTGACGTCGATGGAGGACGTTCCCGGCTACTTCGAAGGCGTCAAGCGCAGCATTCCTCCGCACCTCCAGCCGTTCGTCGATCTGCGACTCTCGGCCAAAGTGGAAAAGCGCCATGGGCCGTTTGCCGGCGTCGGTTACGCCGATATTCCGGAGCGCGCCTACGACTTCGTGTTCGTCGACGGCCCGCACTATGACAACAAGACGGGCTACGACGCCGATCTGCTGGAGATCATCGGGAAAAGCGATACGCCGGTCACCGCGATGATCGACTATCGCCTGGCGTCGTGCTTCATCTACCGCTTGGCCCTGGGGCCAAAATTCAAATACAGCCGCCTCCGGAAACTCGGCGTTGTCGATCGGGCCACCAAGCACAGCCTGAGAGGCTGGGAGGAGATATTCACCGCAGCGTTCGATTACCAGTCCGACGGACGCCTCTAAGCGCCACCACGCCATCGCGGGCCAGCGCTTTCGGCTCACGCCGCCGCGCGCAGGCGGGCGCGATCGTGCGGCGTGGCGTAGTCGATCGCGGGGCCGATCGGCACGATGCCGGTCGGATTGACGTTGCGGTGGCTGCCCCAATAGTGGCGCTTGATGTGATCGAGCCGCACGGTCGGCGCCACGCCGGGCACCTGGTAGAGCTCGCGCGTGTAGTTCCAGAGATTCGGATAATCGACGAGGCGGCGCAGGTTGCACTTGAAGTGCCCGTGATAGACCGGATCGAAGCGCAGCAGCGTCGTAAACAGGCGCCAATCCGCCTCGGTGATCCGGCTGCCGGCGGCGTAGCGCTGCCGCGCGAGCCGCTCTTCGAGCCAGTCGAGCGACGCGAACAATTCGCGCGCCGCTTCTTCGTAGGCCTCTTGCGCGGTCGCGAAGCCGGCGCGGTAGACGCCGTTGTTCACCGTCGCGTAGACGCGCGCGTTCACCGCATCGATCTCGGCACGCAGGTCTTTCGGATAGAAATCGAGCGACGCGTCGACGCCCGGCAGCGCGTCGAACGCGCTGTTGAGCATGCGGATGATCTCGGGCGATTCGTTGCTGACGATCGTGCGCTGCTGCTTGTCCCACAGCACCGGCACCGTGACGCGGCCGGAATACTGCGGATCGGCCGCCGGGTAGACCTGGTGCATGTATTGCGCGCCCACGATGGGATCCGGCGCGACGCCGTCGCCGGGCGCGAACGTCCACCCGTTCTCGGCCATGTGCCAATGCACGACCGAGAGCGAGATGTGCGGCTCCAGCTTCTTGAGCGCGCGGAAGATCAGCGTGCGGTGCGCCCACGGGCACGCCAGCGAAACATAGAGGTGATAGCGGCCGGCCTCGGCCTTGAATCCGCCCTTTCCCGACGGGCCGGCGGCGCCGTCGGCCGTGACCCAATTGCGGACTTGCGCAGCCGAACGCTCGAAGCGCCCGCCGGTGGATTTCGTATCGTACCACTTGTCGTGCCAGACGCCGTCGACGAGCAGACCCATTGGCCCATGATCCCTTTGTTTCGAGGTGTCTCACTCCGCCGCTTTGGCAGAGAGCCGCCCGCGGTCGTGAGGGGCGGCGAAATCGACCCTGGGGCCGAGCGGCACGATGCCGGTGGGATTGCGCTCGCGATTGCTCCAATAGCCCGCCTTGATCGCGGCGAGGTCCACCGTCTCGGCGATGCCGCGCATCTGGTAAAGCTCGCGCGTATAGGCGGAGAGGTTCGGATAATCCGCGAGGCGGCGCAGATTGCACTTCATGACGTAGTAGTACGCGGTGTCGAAGCGCACGAGCGTCGGGAACAGGCGCCAATCGGCCTCGGTGAGCGCGTCGCCGCACAGATAGCGGCGCGACGAGAGCCGCTCCTCGAGCCAGTCGAGCGTTTCGAACACGCTACGCGCGCCCTCTTCGTAGGCTTCCTGCGATTTCGCGTTGCCGGCGCGATAGACGCCGTTGTTGAGTTTTGCGTAGATGCGCTCGTTGAGCGCGTCGATCTCGGCGCGGAGCTGCGGCGGATAGAAATCCGCGCGGTTGCCGGTGACGCCGTCGAATGCCGCATTGAACATGCGGATGATCTCGGACGATTCGTTGCTGACGATCGTGTTTTGCTTCTTGTCCCACAACACGGGCACCGTCGCGCGGCCGGTATAGTGGGGGTCGGCGCGCACGTAGAGTTCGTAGACGTAGCGCGCATCGAAGAGAGGATCGCGCAGCGCGGGATCGCCGGGCACGAACTCCCAGCCGTAATCGGTGCGTTTCGACGATGCGAGCGAAAGGCCGACGATGCCCGACAGGCCTTTCAAGACATGATACAGGCGCGTGCGGTGCGCCCACGGACAGACGCCGGCGACGTAGAGATGGTAGCGCCCTGCCTCCGCCGCGAAACCGCCGCTCCCCGACGGGCCGGGCGCGCCGTCGCGCGTGATCCAATTGCGGAATTTCGATTGCGGGCGCACGAAGCTGCCCTTGGCGTCGGCCGCATAAGCCTCGTCGACCTGCCACGTGCCGTCCACGACCAAGCCCATGCGCCCAGCCCTTCCCTTGCCAACGGTAAGATTAGGCGCCCAAGCGCGGAAGGAAACCGGGGCATGGGGCCGCTGCGGCCGGCGCAAGGCGCTCAGCGCGCCGCCTGCCGGAGGTAGATGCCGACGAAGCGCACGTTGTGGCCGCCGCAGCGCGCATTGTCGTTGGCCAGCAGAAAGGGTCCGCGACGTTCGAGGACGACCGTGCAGCCATCGGCCTCCTCGCGCAGCACGAGAACCGGACTGGTGACGGCGCCGGCTTTGGCGCCGAATTCGCCGACGTTCACGCTCGTGACGCCCTTCCAGTATCCGCTGCCGGAAACCGCGATGCCCGCGGCGCCATCGGCGCGGATCGCGAGCCGGCTCGCGGCGTCGCGCCGCCATGCGCCCAGCAGGAACGCGCGGTCGAGCACCGTCTCCGGCGCCACGGGGGCGAGGCTTTGCGCCGGCACGAATCCGGTGATCAATTCACCGCGGCGGCTGCCGAAATAGACGCAGCGGAAACCGCGATCCTCGGGGCCGCCCAAAACAATATCGCCCGCGACGAGATAGCTCCGCTGCCGGTGCGGACAGCGCGCGCCGGCGGCGCAGGGCTCCTTGCGCGCGAACAGATAGACTCGGTCGCCGGGCTTGGCGGGCGCGACGCGGAATAGCGGCGCGGTCGCATAGCGGTCGTCCGAAGCTTCGCAGCGCTCTTCGATCTTCGGCGGGTCGCCGGCCCATTCCTGGCTCAAGGGCTTCGGCACCGCGCCGGTTTCGGCCAGCGCCGCCGCTGGCGCGAGCGCCAGCAGCAGGACATGGATCGTGATGGGGAGGCGAGTACGCGCATTCATGCTTTTCCTCTCCGGCCGGGGCGGCGTATGGTCGATGGGCGATGACATAGCGGCGGTCGCGCCCTCCG
>CAZUYG010000147.1:0-7497 GCA_964624265.1 uncultured Candidatus Odyssella sp. | reverse complement strand
CTTCTCGGGCGATCTGGCGCCGGCCTTCCTGCTCTACGGCGCCGAAATCGACCTCGCCGGCCCCGACGGCACGCGAACGATAGCGCTCGCGGACTTCTACACCGGCTACGCAAAGCAGGATGGCTCGACCGGCGACGGCCGCAAGTACCTCGCGATCCGCCCGGGCGAGATCGTGCTGCGCGTGCGCGCGAAGAACGTGCCCGGCCTCGTCTCCGCGTACGACAAGATCCGCATCCGCAAGTCGATCGAGTATCCGGTGGCCGGCGTGGCCGCGGCGCTCGTCCGCAAGGGCGACACGCTCGCCGATCTCCGCGTCGCGCTCACCGGCACGAACCCCCGCCCCGTGCTGCTCGACGGCACGGCCGCGCTCTGCGGCAAGCCGCTTGGCGACGCGACGCTCGCGGCGCTCGACGATCTCTGCCGCGACCAGATCATGTCGATGAAGACCACCTTCACTCCCGGCACCTACCGCCGCCGCGTCGCGACGGTGATGGCGAAGCGGCTGGTGAAGCGGCTGTGGGACGCCGCCGTGTGATCTCGGCATTCTGAACGAAGCGAAGACTGCTTTCGTTCAGGCGGCCGGCTTGGGGGCACGCCGCCGCATCGCCTCGCGGCGCGCGATCCAGAAGGCGCTGGCGAAGATCAGCGCGGCGCCGGCCCACACCCAGACGCCCGGACGGTCGTCGAACAGCGCGAAGCCGGCGATGGCCGCGAGCGGCAGCCTGAGGAAATCGAACGGCGCCACGAAGCTCGCATCGGCCCGCTTCAGCGCATTCGACTGGCAGATATGCGCGAGCGTGCCGGCCGCGCCGATGCCGAGGATGTAGGGCAGATCGGACCAGCGCGGCGGCGTGAAATCGAACAGCAGCGGACCGGCGGCGAGGATCGACACGAGCAGGTTCATGTAGAAAACGATCCGTGCCGGCGGCTCGGTGCGCGCGAGAATCTTCACGTCGATGGCCGCGGCCGCATAGAGCGCGGCCGAGGCGAACGACGCCAGCGCCGCCCAGCTCACCTCGGCGAAGCCCGGCCGCAGGATCTCGAGCGCGCCGGCGAAGCCGAGTCCGACCGCGGCCCAGCGCTGCAGCCCGACCCGCTCGCCCAGCATCACCGCCGCCATCGCCGTCATGAAGATCGGCAGCGTGGAATTGAGCGCGATCGCCTCGGCGAGCGGGATCTTCGTCACCGCGTAAAAGTATGAGAGCACCGCCGCATAGGTCAGCAGCGCGCGCAGCATGAAGAGGCCGAGCTTCTGCGTCTTCAGCAGGCCGCGCGCATAGGTGGGCCCGCGCGCAAACACGAACGGCAGCATCAGCAGCAGGCCGAAGAAGTTTCGGTAGAACGTGATGTCGCCCGCCGGCAGCCGGTCGGCGAGCGCGCGGATGCAGATCGCCATGATCACGAACATCACGATGGCGCCGACCGCGTAGAGCACGGCCGGCCACGGAGCCCGCGCGACGGTTTGCGGCTTTGCCGCGGCATCGTCGGGCGCGGCCATGCCTATTCGGCCGGGCGCGGCGCCGGCGCGGTGCGGCGCGCGGCGCGGCGGGCAAGCAGGAACACGCTCATGAAGATCATCGCCGCGCCGGCGCCGAAGATCAGCGGCGGCACCTGGCCGAACAGCAGCCACGCCGCGAAAGCGACGAGCGGCACGCGCACGAACTCGAACGGGCTCACATAGCTCACGTCGCCGAATTTCAGCGCCTGCGACAGGCAGTATTGCGCGAAGGCGCCGGCGATACCGATCAGCGCGATGATGCCGAGATCCTCCCAGCTCGGCCGGACGCCCCAGATCGCCACCACGAACAGCCCGCACACCGCGACGAAGAAATTCGTGCCGTAGACGATCGACGAGCCGCTCTCGATCCTCACG
This sequence comes from uncultured Candidatus Odyssella sp., assembly GCA_964624265.1. Taxonomy (GTDB): domain Bacteria; phylum Pseudomonadota; class Alphaproteobacteria; order Bin65; family Bin65; genus SBBV01. Next base: position 5,624 of record CAZUYG010000147.1, on the reverse strand, counting down.
AGCCGCTTGTTGAGAATCGCCGCGAGCGCGAACAGAACGGCCGAACCCAACGCCAGGATCGCCTCGAACGGCACGCTTTCGTAGCCCGGCCGGATGATGACGACGACGCCGGCGAAGCCGAGCAGGATCAGCAGCCAGCGGTCGGCGCCGACGCGCTCGTTGAGCATCACGATCGCCATCAGCGCCGAGAAAATCGGGCCGGTGGCGTTGAGCACGGTGGCGTCGGCGAGCGGCATGTACATCAGCGCGTGATAGTACAGGGCTTGCGCCGAGAAGATCACGAGGCCGCGGAAAAGATACGCCGTGAAGAGGCCGCGCTTCGGCAGGAGCGCCGCGATGGTGCGCCCCTTCTGCCACATCATCGGCCCGGCGCCGACCACGAGCGCCGCCAGCGCGCGATAGAACGAGACGTCCCACGACGGCACGCGGCCCTCGAGATAGCGGACGACGACGGCCATGCTCGTCCAGCCGCAGGCGGCGGCGAGGACCCAGAAGGTCGCGAGCGCGATCGAGCCGCCCGCGGCTGTGCGCGGCGGAGTCATCCGGCAAAGTGCCCGGCGTGCCGCATGTGGAGTCTGCCCGTATCCGGTGTTGCGGGGCGGCACACTAGCCTTCGGCGGCCCGCCCGCGCCACGCCGGCGCGCTCATGCCCCGCCCGCGCCGCCGGCATTCAGGCCGGGCGCGAGACGAAGGCGCGCTTGAGCGCGGCGCGGACGCGCTTGCCGAGCGCGAGATCCCAGCAATTCACGATCGCGAGCCGGAATCCGCCCGGCGGCATCGCGTGCGCGGACGGCGGCTTGCCTTCGTCGAACGTGATCTGGATCGAGGAAATGCCCGGCCACGCGCGCAGCCGGTCGACGATGCGCGGCGAAATCGTCCACCGCCGCCCGTGCTCGCCGAACAGAACCACGCTGTATCCGGTGCGCCGGCCGGTGTCGCGCCAGCGCCAGCGGCCCGTGCGGTAGAGCGCGACCGCGGCCTCGAGCCAGCCCGCGCCGTTGAGGTCCGGCCACTGATCGGCCATGCGCAGATGGCACTCGATGATGCGGCCGCCGATCGTCTCGAAATTCACGATTCCCGAGAATTCGCCGAGATTCGCCTTGATCCCGCGCGCGAGATAACGCTCGAGGCCCGGGCGCCGCGCGGCATGGACCGTCCAATGGTCGAAGGTGCCGCCGCCGAGGGGAACGCCGGTACTATGCCGCCACCAGGCCGGCCGGCCGCGCGCCAGCGCGACGTCGGTGCTGACATGCGCACCCTCTAGAAGCCGCATCCACATGTGGCCCGGCTGGAAACTCAGGCGATATTCGCGCTCGGAGCGGATCACGCGCCCGCCCGTTCCCATGCCGCGCATGTTGAAGATCGGCTTCGAAAACACCGGGAACCGCTTCGGCATGACGCCGTGCGGGCCGTGCGGGAGATCCTGGCTGGCGGCGATCGCGAGCTTGGTGTGGATCCAGCGCAGATCGGGATAGAGCTCCCAGGCGCTGGCTTCGTCGATGGGAATGCCGAGGGTCCGCGGAACGGCGACGGTCTCGAAATACTGCCACCGCCAGGGATCGACGCCGAGGAAGGGCAAGGGCGCCTCAGCGTCCGGCGGCCTCGGAGGGGCCCTTCAATTCCATGCGGTTGCCCTCCGGATCGGTGAGATAGATCGATTCGCCGTAGCCCTCGGCGCCGAAGCGGCGCTTGGGGGCGTCCACTTCCACGCCATGCGCCGCGAGGCGCGCGCGAATGGCCGCGGGATCGAACGGCTCCACCCGCAGGCAGAAATGATCGAGATTGCGCCCCTCGGCCCCCGCCGCACGGCCGCCTTCCTTGCCGAGTTTGCCCGCGATATCGACGAGGTCGACCAACGCCGTGCCGGCGCGGATGTGCACGAGCCCCAGCTCGGCCTGCACTTTCTCCACCGTGCAGCCCAGCGCGTCGCGCCAAAACGCGATCATGCGCTCCATGTCGCTGACGCGCAGCACGATGTGGTCGAGGCCGAGGATGCGCATCGGAGCATTCATCTTGGGGCGCGAAGTTCGCGACATGCGATCTGAGAGCACGAGCCTAAGGCCTTCCCGCGGGCCGCGTCGACGGTGAAACAGCTCCGATGAGCCCGCGCGCCCTCACGATCTCGAAGACCAGTGCCGCAGGCAGCACAGCCAGGAACAACAGCGCTGCAAACAGAATGGGCGCCGTCGCGCTTCCCATGTTGTCGAAGAGCCAGCCCGAGATGGGCGGGCAGGCCGTCATGACCGCGTAGTACGTCGTGAAGAAGACGCCCATGCCGAAGGCGCGCCGCTCCGGCGCGACGGCCTCGCCTGCGAACGCCATGATAACACCGGCCGGAGCCATCCCCACCACGCCGAACAGCACGCTCGCGAAAGGTCCGGCGCGGTCGATCTGCAGCAGTGCCAGCGATGCTGCCGCTCCGACCATGCAAAAGACGAGCACGAGATACCGCCGCCCCGCGCGATCGACGATTTGCCCGCAAGCTGCGCCCGAGAGGAGCATGAGCCAGCTTCCGATGCTGATGATCCCGGCGGCTTCGAGCGCGGTCGCTCCGTGCCTCTCGATCATCTTCGGTCCATAGGTCAAGTAGCCGACATAGCCCGCGTTGAAAACGCCCCAAGCGATGGCGGCGATGATCACGAGCACCCACTCGATCCGTGTCAGGCCGATCGCGGGTCGAGCCCCAACGGGCGCAGGCTTCGCGGAAAAGCCGATGGCCGGGCGGTAGAGAAACAGAACAGCCGCCGCGGCGACCGAGCAGTAGATCGAGGCGGCGAAAAACGGCGCTCGCCAATCCGCGACCGCGGCGAGCCAGGCATGCCCGATCTGCCCCATCGCGATCCCGAATGGCCAGCTCATCACGAGGATGCCCATGGCGGTGGCGATCTCGCGACCGGCAAACCAGTCAACGACCATTTTCGTGAAGTAGAGCGTCGAGACCAGGAATCCGGCCCCGGCCACCAACCTTCCCGCGCCGATCATCCACGTATCCGCGGCAACGGCGGAGATCAGCCCACCCGCGGCCAAGGTTGCGAGCCCGAGCGACGTGAGCACCCGGTCCGACGCCAAGCGCGTCGCCAGCCCCGCAGGCAGCGCCAGAAACAGCCCCGGCGCCAAGAAAAAGCCGATCAGCGCACCAATCTCGACCTGGGTCAGCCCGAAGGCCACGACGAGATCGTCGCCGACGGAGGTTAACGTCTGAAACTGGAACCCCAGGCCAATGCGAGCCAGAAATAGCAGCGCCAGGATTCGCCAGCGCATCAGGCCCAGCCCAGCGAACGCAGCGCCGGGACGTCGTTCCAGACCTTGGTCATGTGACGGATCTTCGGTCCGTCGAATGCGATCACATAGACATAGTCGGTTGCGGCGGCTTTCCCCGTCGGCGGGTTGGCCGCCCCGGGACCGGTGTTGGATCCGTGAAAGACCGCCGCCGCGACGACGGTGTTGCGCGCCTCATCGGCCGCGAATGCCTTGAGTTCGTAGTGCCCGTCGGGAACCGGGCCCAGCAGCCATTTCGCCCATTCCACGTAGGCTTCGAGGGTTTTCATGTTTGCGAGCGCATCGGCCTGGCAGCTGAAGGTCGCGCCGCCGTGGCAGAATGGCTCGCAAACCTTCCATCCCTTGCCGGTCTCGCAGGCCTCGAAGAATCGCATGGCCGTATCCTGGATCGACATGACGTTCCCCCTCGCTTTGACTCGTTGCATCGTGAACGAAGCTAAACCGGATTTATCAGCGAGCGCCGCAAGGCGGGAGCGGCGCCGATCGTTCGAAGCCGCCGTGCCCGCGACGCGTGCTCAGTCCTTTTCCACATGCCCGCCGAGCGCCGCGAAGCGGCGGCGATGGAAGCGCTGATCGCCGAACAGCGTGTCGATCATGGTCAGACGCTTGAAATAGTGGCTGACGGGCATTTCGTCGGTCATGCCCATGCCGCCATGCATCTGGATCGCGTCCTGCCCCACCTTGCGGCCGGCCTTGCCGATCCACGCCTTGGCGGCGGATATGGCGCGCGCGCGGTCGGCCGGCTCGCGCGCATCGGCCAGCACCGCCGCGCGATAGGCCATGCTCACCGCCTGCTCGGACAGCACGAACATGTCCACCGAGCGGTGCTGGAGCACCTGGAAGCTCGCCAGCGGCACGCCGAACTGCTTGCGCGTCTTGAGGTAGTCGCGCGTCGTGGCGACGATATGCGCCATGATTCCGGCCGCCTCGGCGCAGACCGCGGCGATGCCGCGGTCAATTGCCGCTTCGAGCAGCGGGTGGCCCCAATCCACCTCGCCGAGCACGGCGTCCGGCCCGAGTGCCACGTTGTCGAGCTGCACTTCGGCCGCGCGCGCGCCGTCGACCGTGCGGTACGGTCGGAGCGCGAGGCCCTTGGCGCCCTTCGGCACGAGGAACAGCGTGATGCCCTGCTTGTCCGCGATGGCGCCCGCCGTGCGCGCGGGCACGACGATCCAATCGGCCGCCGCGGCGTTGAAGGCCACGCCCTTCTGGCCGGACAGCGCGAAGCCGTCCTTCGTGCGCGCGGCGCGCGTTTCGACATGCGCGAGATCGAAGCGCGCCTTGGGCTCCACCCAGGCCAGCGACAGCTGCAGCTTGCCTTCGATCAGCGATGCGAGGAGATCGCGGCGGCCGCCGGCCGCGAGAAGACCGCCGCCGAGCACGACCGTGGGCAGATACGGCTCGAGCACGAGGCCCTTGCCGAAATTCTCCATGACGATCGCGGCTTCGACCGGGCCGCCGCCGAGGCCGCCCTGCTCCTCGGCGAACGGCGCGGCAAGCCAGCCGAGTTCGGCGAAGGTGTTCCAGGTCTCGCGGCTCCAGCCGTCGTCGCCGGCCATCAGCTTGCGGCGCGCCTCGAAGGGGTAGTCCTTGGTCACAAAGCGCGCGACGCTCTCGGCGAGCAGTCTCTGTTCGTCGGTGAACGCGAACTGCATGGCTCAGACGGCCTTCCGGCCGGGGAGCCGGCGCTCCTCGATCCAATCGACCGCGAGGTCGGCCAGCGCGTCGCTGTTGTCTTCCATCATCATCATGTGCCCGTTCCCGGTGATGCCGATATCCGGCAGATAGACGAACTCCGCGGCGGCGCCCTTCTCGGTCAGCCATTTCGCCGTGCCCTCGTCGAGCGCGCGCGGATGATCGATGTCGTTGCTGCCGGTCATGAGAAGGATCGGCTTCGCGCGGAAATTCTCGAAACGCTCGACCTTGAGCTGCGAGCCGCGCACGTTCAGCCGCTGATAGATGAGGCGCGGCGGAATCGCGATCATGCCGGCGGCCATGACCGGAATGCCGGCGCGCGCGAATCGCCCGCCGTCGCCGACGATCTTCTTCTCGACGAAAGACAGCGGCGCGCGATGCGCCTCCCGCTTCTTGAGCACGTGGCGCAGCGCAAAGGTCTGCACCACGATCTCGTCGTCGTTCTCCGAGACGACCTCGGGTTCGGCCTGGATGTTCCCCGGCGGGCCCGGCGCGATCGCGACCACGCGCGCGATGCGCGCGCCGTGCGTCTCGACGATGCGCCAGCCGAGCGCGCCCGACATCGAGTGCGTGAGGAGAACGACCGGCTCGCCAAGCGATTCGAGCAGCGTGCCGAGGCCGCGGCACACCGCCTCGCCGTCGAGCGCTTC
>CAZUYG010000146.1:0-7497 GCA_964624265.1 uncultured Candidatus Odyssella sp. | reverse complement strand
CGTCGATCCCTTTGACGAACGGATATTCGACCGGCGTGCCGAAGCGGCGCGCGAAGGCGAGGAACGCCGCGCAATCGAGATCCTGATTGCGAAAGAACACGACGAGATATTCGAGGAACGCGCGGCGGATTTCCGCCACCGTCGCGTCGTCAAGACGGCGGCGCAGATCGACGCCGGATATCTCGGCGCCGAGTGCCGGCGAGACCGGCGTCACGGCGATGCGCGTGTAGGCCGCGCCGCTCAAGGTTTCGGCACGATCTGGCCGGTCTCGACGGTCCACACCTTGATCACGGTGTCGAAGCCGCCGGAGACGAGACGCTTGCCATCGGGCGTGAACGCGATCGCGAATACGCCCTTCTCGTGGCCGAGGAACCGGCGCACGAGGCTTTTCGCCGCCACGTCCCACAAGGCGATCGTGCGGTCGCCGGAGCCGGAGGCCAGGTATTTTCCATCGGGCGAGAAGGCGAGGCTGGCGACGAAGCCGCCGTGCCCACCCTCGATCCGCGCCAGCGGCTTGCCGCTCTCCGCGTCCCAGAGGCGAATCTCGCCCTCGACGCTGCCCGAGGCGATCAGCCGGTAATCCGGCGAAACGGCGACCGCGTTGACGCTGCTTTCGTGGCCCTTCAGCACGGCCTGCTCGCGCGCGCCGGCCACGTCCCAGAGGCGCAGCGTGAGATCGTAGCCGCTCGAAACCAGGCGCTTGCCCCCGGCATCGAGGACCGCCGTCTGCATCACGTTCTGCGTGTGGCCCTTGAGCGTCGCGATCGTCTTGCCGCTCGCCGTGTCCCAGACGCGCAACGTGCGGTCCCAGCTCGCCGAGGCGAGGCGCCTGCCGTCTTTCGCAAGCGCGAGGCTGGACACGCTGTTGATGTGTCCCTCGAAGCGACGGCGCTCCTTGCCGGCGGCGAGATCCCATTCGATGATCTTCTGGTCCCAGCTTCCGCTGTACGCGGTCTTGCCGTCCGGCGCGAACACGACGGCGTTCACGCTGGCCGCGTGGCCGTCGAGCACCTTGATCTCGGTCTGCTTCGCGAGGTCCCAGAGGCGTACCGTGTAGTCCCAGCTCGCCGACAGCAGCCGCGCGCCGTCCGGCGAGACCGCGAGGCTGTTGATCGTGGCGCCGTGGCCGGCGAGATCGGCGCGCGCGGGCACTGCGGCCAGCAGCGCCGCGCACAGTGCGGAAGCGGCAAGCTTTCCGATCAGGCGGGGACGCGCGGCGATCACCGAGGCACCATCGGGCACCAAGCCCGCCGCCGCTCTAGACGACGGCGGCGCGGACGGCAACCAGCAACCGGAGCAGGCCTGGCCCGGCCGGGCCCCGGATCACTCCGCCGGTGCGCCGCCCTTCTTGCCCTGCACCTGCTCGACCCAGCGGCTGTGGTGCTCCTTCGCCCAGTTGAGATCGACCTTGCCGGTGCCCATCGCGTCGAACGCGCCCTGCATCCCGATCGTGCCGATATAGATGTGCGCGATGATCACGCCGATCAGGATGATCGCCAGCACCGAGTGCAGGAACGTGGCGAGTTGCATGCCCGACATGCTGGCGAAGTAGAACGGGAACATCATCAGCAGGCCCGTCACCGCGATGGCGCCGCCGAGCAGGATCACGGCCCAGAAGATGAGCTTCTGACCCGCGTTGAATTTGCCCGCCGGCGGGTGCACGCCCTTCTTCAGGATGCCGCCGCCCGCGCCGATCCACGCGCCGTCGCCCTTGGCGGGCAGATTGTGCCCGATCCAGATCAGCAGCATCAGCACGATGCCGGCGATGAACGCGAAGCTCGTGAAATTGTGCAGCATCTTGCCGATCTGCGCGATCGAGGCGAAGCCCTGCTCGCCGAACAGCGGCATCAGCACGCTGCGCCCGAACCGGATATTGAGGCCGGTGAGGCCGAGCACGATGAAGCTCGTGGCCGTGAGCCAGTGCACGAAGCGCTCGAAGCCCGTGAAGCGCACGATCGTCTGACCGGAAACGCCGCTGTCGATGCGGACCTTGCCGCGCACCATGTAGAACAGCGCCAGCAGCACGACGACGCCGATCAGGAACCAGCCGCCATAGGTCTTGACCGGGCCTTCCATGCGCTCCTGCCACATGCGGCCGTTCTGCACGAGCGTGCCCGATTTGGAATCCGGGATGCTGACGCGCCCCTGGCAGACCTGCCCCGGCGGACACTTCTTCAGGTATTCGAGCAGTTCCTTTTCGCTCGCGGCCGGCGGCGTGGTTTGCGCGGAGGCGGTGAGCGATCCGGCGAAGGCCAGCACGATCGCCAAGGCGAGAACGCGGAACACATGAGCCAGTGAAATCTTCATCGTCTTCCCTCCCACGGGATTCGAAATGCGCGGGCGGAAGGCGCCGGGAACGTGCTTCGCATCGCGAAGACGCAGCCGGCGCCGCGTTCCGTCCGCATCGAGCGGGGCCTCAGCCCTTCTTCTCCGCCGGGCCCTGGCCGGCTTGCGTTCCGGTCTTGTAGGCCGTGGCCCAGCCCCAGGCGCCGGAGCCGTAGCCGCGCTTGGCGACGCGCTCCTGGTAGATCGAAGCGATGATGTCGCCATCGCCGGCGAGCAGCGCCTTGGTCGAGCACATCTCGGCGCACAGCGGCAGCTTGCCTTCGGCGAGGCGGTTCGTGCCGTATTTTTCGAATTCTTCCGCCGTGCCATCGGCCTCGGGGCCGCCCGCGCAGAACGTGCACTTGTCCATCTTGCCGCGGCTGCCGAAATTGCCGGCCTGCGGATATTGCGGCGCGCCGAACGGGCACGCGTAGAAGCAATAGCCGCAGCCGATGCAGAGGTCCTTCGAGTGCAGGACCACACCGTCGTCGGTCTTGTAGAAGCAGTCGACCGGACACACCGAGGCGCAAGGCGCGTCGGTGCAGTGCATGCACGCCATCGAGATCGACTTCTCGCCGGGCTTGCCGTCGTTGATCGTGACGACGCGGCGGCGGTTGATGCCCCACGGCACTTCGTGCTCGTTCTTGCACGCGGTGACGCAGGCGTTGCACTCGATGCAGCGGTCCGAATCGCAGAGGAATTTCATGCGGGCCATGGGTTACCTCCTCAGGCCTTGATCGCTTCGATCTGGCACAGCGTGCACTTCGTCTCCTGCATGTGCGTGACCGCGTCGAAGCCGTAGGTGGTGAGCTGGTTGACCGATTCGCCGAGGACGACCGGATCGGCGCCCTTGGGGTAGCGGCCGCGCAGGTCCTGCCCCTGCCACCAGCCCGCGAAGTGGAACGGCATCCAGGCGACGCCCTTCCCCACCCGCTCGGTGACCAGAGCCTTCATGCGCGCCTTCGAGCTGCTCTCGGCGCCGGTGACCCACACCCACGAGCCGTCGGCGATGCCGCGCGTGCGCGCATCCTCGACGTTGATCTCGACGAACATGTCCTGCTGCAGTTCGGCGAGCCACTTGTTGGAGCGGGTCTCTTCGCCGCCGCCCTCGTATTCCACGAGGCGGCCCGAGGAGAGGATGATCGGGAATTTCTTCGGGATCCCCTCCTTGATCGCGCGGTCCTGCACGCTCTTGCCGAGATGCGGCAGGCGAAACGCGCGCCGGTCGGCGAGCGCGGGATATTTCGCGACGAGATCCTCGCGCGGCGTGTAGATCGGCTCGCGATGGATCGGCACGGCATCGGGCAGGCCGAATGCGAAGACGCGGGCCTTCGAGTTGCCGTAGGGCACCGCGCCGTGCTCCATCGCCACGCGGATGATGCCGAACGAAAGATCGGTCGCCCAGCTCACCCCATCGGGGTTGGCGCCGCCGATGCGCTTGATCGTCTCGAGCTCCTTCTCGCTGAGGTCTTTGTCCCAGCCGAGCTTCTTGAGGACGCCGTAGTTGAATTCGGGATACCCGTCCTTGAGCTCCGAACCTTTCGAGAAGGCGCCTTCGGCCAGCATGTTGCGGCCCTGATAGGCCACGCCGAAGCGCGCGCGGAACGCGCCCCCGCCCTCCTTCACGTTGAGGTTGTTGTTGTAGAGGATCGGGCTGCCCGGGTGCTTCATGTCGGCATGGCCCCAGCACGGCCACGGCATGCCGTAGAACTCGCCCTTGAGCGGGCCCTTGGTGGCGATCAGCGACGACTTGTCGAAATCGCCCTGCGCGGCCATGTGGGCCTTCAGGCGCTGGTGCGACTGGCCCGAATAGCCGGTCGAGAGCGCGCCGCGGTTCATCTCGTCGAGCACCGATTCGGCGACCGGAACGTTGTCCTTCACCGTGATGTTCTTGAACATCTGATCGGCGAAGCCGAGCTTCTTGGCGAGCAGGTAGGTGATCTCGTAGTCGTTTTTCGACTCGAAGATCGGCTTCACGATCTGCTCGCCCCACTGGATCGAACGGTTCGACGCGGTGCGCGAACCGTCCATCTCGTAGGACGTGCAGGCCGGCAGGAGGTACATGCCGTTCTTGCGGTCGTGCACCACCGCCGTGCTGGTGGGATGCGGATCGATGACGACGACGAGCGGCAGCTTCGATTCGTCGTCCATGGCCTTCTTCATTTCGGGCATGCGCACGACGGTGTTGCCGCCGTGGCCCCAGAAGACCATCGCCTTCACGTTGTCGCGCTGATCGAGATCCTTCTTGTCGGCCGTGACGAGATCGAACCAGCGGGTCGACGTCGTTCCCGGCACGGTCATCATCGACTTGCCGTTGTGGGTGTCGAAGCGGCCCTTGATGTAGTCGAGCGGCACGTCCCACACGCGGCACCAGTGCGCCCACGAGCCTTCCGCCGCGACGATGTAGTAGTGCGGCAGCGACGTGTTATCGAGGCCGATATCGGTGGCGCCCTGAACGTTGGTGTGGCCGCGGAAGATGTTGAGGCCGCCGCCCGAGACGCCGACGTTGCCCAGCGCCAGCTGGAAGGCCGACAGCGCGCGCACGTTGGCCGTGCCGACCGTGTGCTGCGTCACGCCCATGCACCAGATCAGCGTCGAAGGCTTGTTCTTCGCCATGGTCTCGGCGACGCGCTTCATCTGGTCTTCCTTGACGCCGGTGACGTTCTCGACCTCCGCCGGCGTCCACTTCTCGACCTCCTTCAGCACCTCCTCGAAGCCGAAGACGCGCTGGCGGATGTATTCCTTGTCCTCCCAGCCGTTCTTGAAGACGTGCCAGAGCAGGCCCCACATGAACGGAATGTCGGTGCCCGGCCGGAGGCGAACGTATTCGGTGGCGTGCGCGGCCGTGCGCGTGAAGCGCGGATCGACGACGATCACCGGCGCGCGATTGATCTCCTTCCCGCGCAGGATGTGCTGCAGCGACACGGGGTGCGCCTCGGCGGCGTTCGACCCCATGAACATGATCGCCTTGGAGTTCGAGATGTCGTTGTAGCTGTTCGTCATCGCGCCGTAGCCGACCGTGTTGGCGACGCCGGCGACGGTGGTCGAATGGCAGATGCGGGCCTGGTGATCGACGTGGTTCGTGCCCCAGAACGCGGCGAATTTGCGCACGAGGTAGGAACCCTCGTTCGTGAATTTCGCCGAGCCGAGCCAATAGACCGAATCGGGCCCGGACTTCTGGCGGATCTCGAGCAGCTTGTCGCCGATCTCGTTCACCGCTTGGTCCCAGCTGATCTTCTGCCACTGGCCGTTGACGAGCTTCATCGGGTAGCGCACGCGGCGGTCGCCGTGCACGAGCTCGCGCGTGGCCGCGCCCTTGGCGCAGTGCGTGCCGAGATTGATCGGGCTTTCCCACGCCGGCTCCTGGCCGACCCAGACGCCGTTCTGCACCTCGGCGTGCAGCGTGCAGCCGACCGAGCAGTGCGTGCAGATGTTCTTCTTGAGCGTGATCGGGCCGGTGCCGCGCGGCGTGGCCGCTTCGGCCTTCTGCACCGTGGCGAACGGCAGCGACGTGACCGCCGCGATGCCGCCGACCGCGAGGCCGGAGCGTTTCAGGAAGGCGCGGCGATCCATCGTGGCGCCGGCCAGCGCGGCCAGGCCGCTGCCGAGGCGCGTGCGCGTCGCCTGTCCGTTCGATTTCTTGATCAGCATGGCGTTTCCCTTCCCAGGCTCAGTAGCGGTTGGTCTGGTAGTACCGCTTGACGTGCTCGCTTTCCTTGTAGCGCGACTTCTTGCGCTCTTCCTTGGTCTCCGGCTTGGCCCCGGCGCGGCCGGGCACGGCGATCGCGGCGGCGGCGAGCAGCGTGCCGGTGGCCGTGCCGCGCAGGAAATCCCGGCGCCCCGCCTTGCTCTCTTTTTTCTCGCTCATGAATCCCACCCTTTCCTCTCCGTCTCGTTCGATGGCCGCGCTACGAAGCCAGCGCGAAAGCTTCCGTCTCGATCTGCATCAACAGCCGGCCTACCGCGCCGACCTGCCGGTAGAATTGCGCGCTCGCGGCCTTCTCGAGGTCCGCGAAAAAGCGCGGCGCCCAAGGCGCGAGATGCGTGTCGAAGAACTGTTTCTGGACGGCCAGCGCCGCCGGCGGTCCGAAATCCCCGCCGATGAGCCCCGCCATCATCTCGGCGATCGCCGCGATATGGTCCTCGGGATCGGAGGCGTTGTCCGCCGAAGCGATCCCGAAGCGCTCCATGTCGGTGCGCAGCCTGGCCAGCGGCTTGTCGTAGAGAAAACCGGTCCGGTAGTAGGAGGCGAACGGCATCAGCTCGCCGCGCGCCAGGCCGATGAAGAGATCGTGATACTCGCGGTTGACGGCATCGGCGCCCGTGCTGCGCGCCGCGCTCGCCAGCGCATCGATCGCCGCGCCGAACGCGCCGTCGCCGCCGAGCATCCGCCCGACCGCGTCGAGCAGCCCCGCATCCGGCGGGGCCGCAAGCAGCCGCCCGACGAGGCGCCAGCAGTCGGCGCGCACGCGGTCTTCCTCGGCCACCGGCGCCGGTGCCGGACGCGCTTCTGTCATCGTTTTCGGATAGAGATCGGGGCGCAGATCGTGGCGGCTGACGCGGCCGCCCGTGGCCTCTTCGATCTTCAAAACGTATTCGCCCGGCACACGCTCGGATTTGTGCAGCCAATGCCAAACATTGGGCTGACTGACCCCAAGCATGCGTGCCAGCTTTGCTTGCCCGCCGACCAAGTCGACGGCAGCCGCCAGTGCGTCGCCTCCCATGCCGGGGACACTATAAGCGGCTTTATAGGCGGTCAATTGGAGAATGACTCAAATCGGTAATCATGCGGACTGAGCTAATTCAAAGGGATCTTTGAATAATTTTGCAGTGCAGCGAAGCGGCTTAACGAATGTCAATCGCCGCGACCGGGAAGGGCGCCGCCATGTTTACGGCGCGCCGGACGCGGTTGGTCGTCCGCCGGCGAGACCAGCGCCGGCGCTTCGGTGACGACGGGCTTGGACTCGATCGCTGCCTGAATTGGAGGCACCGGCGGCGGCGCGGCCTTCGCGACCGCCTCACGTGCAGGGTCCGGCAGCGCCTCTGGCGGTGCGAGGGCCGTCGGACGCGCGGGCGCCTCGGCCTTCGCTTTGGGGAATATCTGATCCAGCAGCTTTCCCACGTCGTCGCCGGGCCGCAGCGCATAGTCGGGGGTCGTGAAGTCCCAGCCAT
>CAZUYG010000145.1:0-7506 GCA_964624265.1 uncultured Candidatus Odyssella sp. | reverse complement strand
GATGGCGTGCCGCTTGGCTTCCGCGCAAAGGAGATGGTTATGCGATATCGCAACAGCTTCCGGTGCGATCAGGCTGCGCGGCAGCCGCGTGACGGGGCTCCAGCTCGCCGTTCGCAACCATCGCCTGATCATCGCGAATCGCGGCGCCCCGGGATTTGCCGCCCGGACTTGAACTGGCGGCATCTCGGAAGACTTGCCGGCGAGGAAATCCGTGTAGGGAGAAGGTGCCAGCGACGCCAGCGCGGGCGCATTGGCCAGGACGCCCACGACCAGCGCATGGTGATAGCCGGAGATCAGGATTCGACCGCCGCACAGCAGCAGCGCACGCTGCCGATCGCCGCTCTCCACACGGGCGATGGCATCGACCAGCCCCTCGCCCATGCGCGCGTATATCCGATACTGATCCGCGAGCGTGAACGGCCAGCGCCCCGCAGCCGCCACGGCTCCTGGCCGTGTCCCGATTTCCGTCACGACGCGCTCACGTTGCCGGATGATCGCCGGTATCCGTCCCGCTCATGCGCCGACCGCGTCGCGCAGCGCATGAACCGTGCGTTCCACCTCGCCTTCCGAAAGGCCGACGAACAGCGGCAAGCTCAGCACGCGCTCGTAATAGGCGTCGGCGCCCGGCAGTTCGATCGCGCCGTAACGCGCACGGTAGTAAGGCTGACGGTGGACCGGAATGTAGTGGACCTGAGTCCCGACTCCGCGTTCACGCAATCGCCGCATCACGGCGCCGCGCTCGATGCCGAGCGCGGCGAATTCGATGAGTACCGGATAGAGATGCCACGCCGATCCTGCGCCCGGCCGGCGCCGAATCGGCCGGATGCGCGGCGCCAGCGGCGCCAGCAACCCGTCGTATTTCGCCACCAACTCGGCGCGACGCGCGACGAAGCGCGCGAGCTTGCGGAGCTGTTGCAGGCCCAGCGCGGCATGAATGTCGGAGAGGCGGTAGTTGTAGCCCGGCTCCGGCATCTCATAATACCAGGGATTGACCGCGCCGCCCGAATCGAACGCCGCGGTGGTCTCGACGAACTGCACCGCGTCGCGCACCATGCCATGGCTGCGGAAGCGCATCAGCCGATCGGCCATCGCGCCGCTGGCCGTGGTGACGACGCCGCCTTCGCCCGTGGTGATCGTCTTCACCGGGTGGAACGAGAAGCAGGCGAGACTCGCCGACGCGCCGCCGACCGGGCCGCCGTCGTCGTAACGGGCGCCGAGCGCATGGCACGCGTCTTCGACGACCGACCAATTGTGCCGCGCCGCGGCGGACGCGATCGGCGCCATCTCGCAAACCTGGCCGTTGAGATGGACCGGCAATATCGCACGGACCCGCTCGCGCTCCGCCGCCGACAGGCGGGCCAGCGCCGCATCGATCGTCTCTCCGGTGATCAGCCCCGTCTCCGGATCGACGTCGGCGAACACGACTTCCGCGCCTGTGAAGCGCACGGCATTTGCCGTCGCGAGGAACGTGATCGCCGGGACGATCGCGAGATCGCCCTCGCGCAGCCCAAGCGCCAGCGCCGCCAGATGCAGCGCCGCGGTCCCGTTGGCGCAGCTCACGGCATGTCTCGCGCCGGTCGTTTCCGCGAATGCTCGCTCGAACGCCTCCACGGCAGGGCCCGTCGTCAGCCAATCGCCGCGCAGCACGGTTGTCACCGCCGCGATGTCGTCGTCGTCGACGGCCTGGCGGCCATAGGGAAGGAATCGTCCGGCTTCAGCCACGATCGAGATCCGCCAGCATTGCCTGCAGCGCCTTGGCGTCGAGCCATTCGGGGTTGGTGTCGCTTGCGTAGCGGAAGCCTTCGCTCACGAACGGATACCTGCCTTTGTACGACGACTCGCCCCGCCAGCTCGGGAAGCCGGGCAGGATCGCGTAGCGGTCCGCCATCTCGATCGTGTTCCGCGCATCGTCGTCGGAGATCATGACCTCGTGCAGCTTTTCGCCCGGCCGCACGCCGATCGACTCGCAAGGCAGGTTCGGCGCAATCGCGGCCGCCAGGTCGCGCGTCCGCATGCTCGGAATTTTCGGCACGAAAACCTCGCCGCCCTCCATCGTGGCGAGGCACGAAAGCACGAAATCCACGCCCTGCGGCAGCGTGATCCAGAACCGGGTCATGCGCGGATCGGTGATTGGGAGGCTCGCGGCGCCGTTCGCGGCGAGGCGCCGAAACAGCGGGACGACGCTGCCCCGCGAGCCGACGACGTTGCCGTACCTGACGGCCGAGAATCGCGGTCCGTCGCGGCCGGACAGATTGTTGGCGGCCACGAAAATCTTGTCGGCCGCGAGCTTGCTCGCGCCATAGAGGTTGATCGGGTTGCAGGCCTTGTCTGTCGACAGCGCGATCACGCGTTTGACGCCGGCGCGGATCGCCGCGTGCACCACGTTCTCGGCGCCGAGCACGTTCGTGTTGATGCATTCGAACGGGTTGTATTCTGCCGCGGGAACGTGTTTCAGCGCCGCCGCGTGAATGACGTAGTCGACCCCGCGCAGCGCCATCTCCAACCGGTCGCGGTCGCGCACGTCGCCGATGAAGAAGCGGATCGGCGCGCTGGCGCCATCCAATTCCTGCTGCATCTCGTACTGCTTCAGCTCGTCGCGCGAGAACACGATCAGCCGTGCCGGGCGGAAGCGCTGCAGGACGACGCGCATGAACGCGCGGCCGAACGATCCGGTTCCGCCGGTGACGAGGATGTTCGCGCCCGCGAACGGCGGATCGCTGGTGCGGAAATTCCGCAAGTGCGGCTGCGCCTCGGTCATGCCGCGGCCCCGATCTGCGGCCCCTGGTCGCTTTGGAGGCGGTAGGCGTCGGCATACCAGCCGCCGGCCGCGAGCAATTCGGCGTGCCGGCCCTGATGGATGACGCGGCCGCCGCTCATGACCACGATCTGGTCGGCGATGGCGACGGTCGATAGTCGATGGGCAATGACGATCATCGTGGTGTTCGTCTCCGAGCGGATGCGCGCGAGCGCCATCCGGAGATGGTTTTCAGAATCTGCGTCCAGTTGGCTGCTGGGCTCGTCGAGCAGCAAGATCGGGGATGCGCGCACGATCGCGCGCGCGAGGTCGAGACGCTGGCGCTGGCCGCCGGAGAGGCGGTGCCCGGCGGTGCCGCAATTCGTTTCGAATCCCTGCGGCAGGCGCCGGATGAATTCGTCGGCGCCGGCGAGCGCAGCGGCGCGCTCGATTTCCGCGCGCGTCGCACCGGGCTTGCCGTAGCCGATGTGCTCGGCGGCGGTGACATCGAATATCTGCGGCGATTGCGGTGCATAGGCGATCGCGGCGCGCAGGCTGCGCAAGTCGAAAGTATCCAGCGGCACACCGTCGATCGTGATCCGCCCCGATTGGGGGCGCCGCAGCATCGGCAGCATGTCGATCAGCGTGGACTTGCCGGCGCCCGAAGGCCCGACCAGCGCCGTCATGCGCCCGGCCTCGAATTCGACGCTCAGGTCGTTGAGTGCGGGCGCATCGGAGGCGCCGAGATAGTTGAACGACACGTTCTCGAAGCGGATGCCTTCGCGAACGCTTTCGAGCCGGCGGCCGCTCCCCTCCGGCTCGCGCGCCGCGTCCAGGGCGGCCATCCGCGACAGCACGGCGACGTAGCCAGGCTTGAACACGCGGATGCTCTGCCGCGTCAGTGCAAACTGCTTCGCGATCGGCATCAGCCGGACCATCATGACCAGAAGGACGCCGACGGTCTCGATGCCGAGGCCGAACTCGGTAAGTCCGACATAGAGCAGCGCGAAACCGCCGCCGATGATGAGCGGCTCGGTTGCCATCTCCACCAGACCAAGCCGGGCATAGACGCCTTCGTTCGCGCGACGCTGATCGTCGGTGAGCCGCGTCATCTCGCGCACCTCGGCTTTTTCGGTGCCCGCGAGCCGGACGAGGCGCGCCTGCTTCAGGCGCTCGACGAGAAAGCCGGACATTTCGCGGTTGGCGCGCGTCGACGCGGCCGAGACTCGCTCGATCCCGCGCGCGAGGCCGCGCAGAATGAGAAAGGCCAGGCCAAAGATGACGAGCGCCGCCGTCGTCATCGGCACGGACACCGCGAACAGGCCCGCGACGTAAATGACCCCCAGAGCGATCTGGCGCCGCAGTCCGACCTGAGCGAACAGATATTCGACTGCGCGCTGCATCTCGACCGTCATGTCGCTGACGACGGCGCCGGCCGCGGTCCCGTCCTGTGTCTTGGTATCGGCGTGCAGAAAGCGCGTGAACATTGCCTGACGCATGCGGGCCACGGCGCGCTCGCGCATGAGCACTTCGAAAAGATGGCGCCCGAAGCCGAAGCCCTGGCGCAGCAGCAGCGCCACCATGCTCGTCGCGAGCAATGACCCGAGGCTGACCGTTAGACCGACGGATCCGTAGGCTGCGATCAGCATCCTCCATGGCGCATGCTTCGCGGAGAGCGCCGCGAGATCGCCGTTCGCCTGGACGTACTGGAAGATCGGGACCAGGATGAACAGGCCGAGCAGCTCCATAAGCGTGCTGAGACCCTGCAATGCAACCGCGATCCACACGACGCGCGGCCGCATCGAAAGGCCGCGCGCGACGCCGCTGAGGCTGCGCGGTGCTTCAACGTCGGCCATGTCCGCCCTTCTGATGATCGCGCTCGGCGGCCTCGAGATCGGTCGGCCGGCCGACATCGGTCCAGTATTCGTGAATCGGGAACAGGCCGATCCTCATCTCGAGGCTGCGCCCGAGATTGAGCAGCTCGGGCATGTCGATCGCGCGGTCCTTCGGCACCAGCGGCAGGAAGCCCGCGCCGAGATAGTAGACGCCGGCCGCCACGAAATGCGTGACGCACGGCTTCTCGTCGACGCGCTCGAACAGGCCGTCCTCCCCGTAGCGCACGACGCCGAACGGGATTTCGAGCTCGTGCCGGGCCACCGCGATCGTCGCGTCGTAGCCGTTGCGCTCGTGGAAATCGTGCAGCGCATGAAAATCCACCCGCGTGATCACGTCGCCGTTGATGATGAGCAGCGGGCGGGTGAGCTCCGCCGCGTCGATGAGCCCGAGTGCGCCGGCCGTGCCGAGCCGCCGCGATTCCTGCACCGGCACGATCTTCGCGCGATTCGGCCGCGCGTTGAGAAAGTCCTCGACCTGTGCGGCGAGATGGTACACCGAAACGTAAATGTGCCCGATGCCGGCGTTCTCGAGCCCTTCGAGAACGCGATCCAAGATCGGCCGGCCGCCGACCGGCAGCAGCGGCTTCGGAGTCGAGCGCGTGCGTTCGCCGAGGCGCGAGCCGAGCCCGCCGGCCATCACGAGCGCCGTCGCGATGCCCTGATCCTGCTTGCGGCCGTAGAGGATCTGGCGCAGCACGCCCGCTGCATCGACCACCGGGAGAAACGGGACGCGGCTGCCGAGCGCCGCCAGTTTCGCGGCATTGCCTGCATGATCGCCGAGCAGGCCGAGCTTCGGCGCCGCGTTCATGCAGGCGCTCGCCGGCGCCTGCAGGTCGACGCCGTGGAGCATCGCGCGCCGGATGTCGCCGTCCGTGATCGTTCCCGCGACGCGGCCGTCCGGGTCCACGATGACCTGGAACAGCTGCGGCGACGCGTCGATCCGCTTCAGGATCACACGCACCGGCTCGTCGGGCCGCGAGACGTGCGGCGCGAGATCGACGATCGTGATCACGCGCCCTCCGCGGGCTTCGCCAGGCCGGCCGCGACGGCCGCTTCGGCGAGTGCCCAGTCTTCGCGCGTGTCGATGTCGAGGCACGACAGCCCGGAATGCGGCAGATGGAGGCAGCGCGGCGGCATGAACGTTCCCTCGCGGCGCAGCGCGGCCGTACGGATCACGTAGAGTGCGCCGGACGGCACATAGGCGCGTTCCGCGGACCGGGGCGCGACTGCGGCGAGGAATCCGCCCTCGTCGCAATAGACATGGCCGAGCGCCACGTGCACCTCTTTCGTCGCGATCAGAGCATCCGCGTCGGGCGTGCCGGCCAGGCGCGCGATCCCGTCGCGTACCAGAGCGGGCGCGCGGAACGGCGAGGTCACCTGCAGAAGGACCAGGAGGGCCGGATCGCGCCCGGTCAATTCGCGGTGGCGGTCGAGCGCGTGCAATACGGCCGGCGCGGTGGGAGTGTCGTCGGCGGCAAGCTCGGGCGGGCGCAGGAACGGCACCGAATAGCCGTGCCGCCTCGCCTCGGCCGCGATCTCCGCGTCGTCGGTTGTCAGCAGCGGCGCGGCAAGGCCTGCCGCTGCCGCGCAACGCGCGGTCCAGCCGAGCAGCGAGAGACCACCGAGAAGCCGCACGTTTTTTCCGGGCAGGCGCTTCGAACCGCCGCGCGCCGGGACGATCGCCAGCACGGACTCCGCGCCCTGGGCGTTCGCCTCGTCGCGGCCCGCATTCGCCATCGTGCCCGCCACGGCCTGCTCCATGATTGCGGTCAGGCGCGCCTCAAATGTCCGCGCGCGTCGAGCAGCGCGACGACGCGTTCCGCCAATTCGTCGGCCGCGTCCGCTCGCGTGTCGAGGATGAGATCGGGGGCGTCGGGCCGCTCGTAGGCCGAGGAAATGCCCGTGAAGTTCGGAATCTTGCCGTCGAGCGCTTTCCGGTAGAGACCCTTGGGATCGCGCTCGATGCAGGTTTCGAGCGGTGCATCGACGAAGATCTCGAGGAACTCGCCGGACTCGAAGCGATCGCGCACCGCGCGACGATCGGCGCGAAACGGCGAGATGAAGCAGCAGAGCACGATGAGCCCCGCTTCCACCAGAATCTTCGCAACTTCGCCGGCGCGCCGGATGTTCTCCACCCGGTCGGCATCGGTGAAGCCGAGGTCGCGGTTGATCCCGTGGCGGAGATTGTCGCCGTCGAGCATCATCGTATGGAAGCCGCCGCGGCTCAGGCGCGCCTCGACGAGATTCGCGATCGTGGATTTGCCCGCGCCGGAAAGGCCCGTGAACCACAGCGCGCAAGGCGTCTGGTGCTTCACATCGGCCCGCGCGCGCCTGTCGACCGAGAAGGCCTGCCAGGGCACGTTCGTCGCCCGCCGGAGCCCGTGGACGATCATGCCCGCGGCGGCGGTCGCGCGCGTGTCGCGGTCGATGAGGATGAAAGAGCCGGTCTCGCGACAGTCGCGATAGGCGTCGAACGCGACGGGCCGCGCCGTCTCGATATTGACGACCCCGATCTCGTTCGCCTCGAGCGTCCTGGCCGGCAATGGATCGAGCGTGTTGACGTTGATGCGATGCTTGATCGTGGTCACCGTGGCCGGCGTGAACTTCGTTCCGAGGCGCAGCAGATAAGCGCGGCCCGGCAAGAGGGGCTCGGTTTCCATCCAGATGAGATTCGCCGCGAACTGGTTGGCGACCTCCGGGACGTGCCCGGGCTCGGCCAGCACGTCGCCGCGCGCGATGTCGATCTCCTTCGAAAGCACGACGGTGACGGCCTCGCCCGCCCGGGCCTCCTCGGCGTCGCCGGCCGGCGTCAGGATGCGCGCGACGCTGGCGGCCTGCCCGGAATGCGCGACCGCCACGGTCGCGCCCTTGCGCCCC
>CAZUYG010000144.1:0-7506 GCA_964624265.1 uncultured Candidatus Odyssella sp. | reverse complement strand
GCTATCACAAACGCGCCCGCGGCAAGCACCCGGTGGTGCCCCCGTTACGCCACGGAAACGTTGAAATCCCCGCGCGGTGCGCCATCTTTGCGGCATCAGCAATGAGGCGATCATGGCCACCATCAATCGCGGCACCGTCACCACGCCGTTCGTTCCCGCCGCCGCGTCCGGCGACGTCCGCGCGCCGGCCATGATCGTGAAAGGCCGCGCGGCCAGCGACGGCGCCGGCGTGAAGCTCTATCGCGTGATCGGCGGGCCCTCCCTGCCCGATCTCGACCCGTTCCTGATGCTCGACGAGTTCCGCTCCGACAAGGGCGCCGACTACATCGCCGGCTTCCCGGATCATCCGCATCGCGGCTTCGAGACCGTCACCTACATGCTCGCCGGGCGCATGCGCCACGGCGACAACCAGGGCAACACCGGCCTGTTGCGCCCCGGCTCCGTGCAATGGATGACCGCCGGGCGCGGCATCGTCCATTCGGAAATGCCCGAGCAGGAAGACGGCCTCATGTGGGGCTTCCAGCTCTGGGTCAACCTGCCGGCCAAGGACAAGATGACCAAGCCGCGCTACCAGGACATCGAGCCCGAAGCGATCCCGAGCGTGCAAGCGCCCGGCGGCGCGACCGTGCGCGTGATCGCCGGCGAGGTCGCAGGCCAGCACGGGCCGGTTTCGGCCGTGGCCACCGAGCCCACCTATCTCGACGTGGCCGTGCCAGCGGGCGCGCGCTTCGAGCATGCGCTGCCCGAGGCCCATGCCGGCTTCGTCTACGTCTTCGACGGCACGCTCGCGGTTGGCAGCGAAACCGTGCGCCGCGGCGAACTGGCGGTGCTCGGGCCGGGCAAGCGCGTCGTACTGTCGGCCGACGGCACCGCCGGCCGCGCGATCCTCGTCGCCGGCAAGCCGCTGCGCGAGCCGATCGCCAAATATGGCCCGTTCGTGATGAACACCGAGATGGAGATAGTGCAGGCGATCCGCGACTATCAGGCGGGGAAGTTCTAGTCCCCCCCTTCGTAGGGGCGGGTATCAAACCCGCCCCTACGCTTCGTGCTGGCCGCGTGCTTTACTCGCCGCAACGAAAACGCGGGAGGACTCGCATGCCCACGCTTGCCGGCTTCGGCTCTCTGAAAACGATCAAGAAAGAGAAGATCGGCCCCAAGATCATGCGCAAGCTCGTCTCCGGCGAGCGCGGCATGATCGTCTGGTGGAGCGTGAAGAAGGGCGGCCACGCCGCCGCGCACAAACATCCGCACGAGCAGATCTTCTGGATCCTGAAAGGCAAGATGAAGTTCCGCCTCGGGAACAAGACGAAGCTCTGCAAAGCCGGCGACATCGCCGTGATCCCCGGCGGCGTCGAGCACGAAGCCTGGTGGCCCGAGGATTGCGAAGTCATCGACGTCTTCACCCCGCCGCGCGAGGATTTCCTCGCTGGAGGCCCGCCGGCGTATATGCGCGACAAGTGAAGGCCCGATCCGCGATGATTGCACTCAAGGTCACCCGCAATGGCCAAGCACCGGTGATCGCCGGCTCCGATGCTATGTGCGTCCTCAATCTCATGGTGAACGTGCTCGGAAAACTCGGCGAGCGATCACATGGCGTATACAAGTTGAGGGATCGCGTTGAGGCGAGTCTAAGGGTTGGCGGCACGACGAATCTCGGCAGCCGTCACCGCAATGAGTTCATAGACTGGGTAAACGAGGACCTTGAGGTTGGCGACAGGTTGACCATCGAACTCGTAGAAGCCGGTGAAGCGCACGATCCGATCGAGCGTAGGCCGATCACCGAGACGCGCAAACTGAAGCTTCCCCTGAGGCGCAAATTCGCGCGACGATCGCGCGGTGCATATATTCGACAGCACAAGCGAGAAGCCCCGCGCGACTATGACTGACCCCATCCACATCGTCGGCGGCGGGCTGGCCGGCGCGGAAGCGGCGTGGCAGATCGCGCGCGCGGGGTTGCGCTGCGTGCTGCACGAGATGCGCCCGGTGCGGATGACCGAGGCGCACAAGACGCAGGGGATCGCCGAGCTTGTCTGCTCCAATTCGTTCCGCTCCGACGACGCCGAGCACAACGCCGTGGGGCTGCTGCACGAGGAAATGCGCCGCTGCGGCTCGCTGATCCTCGCCGCGGCGGACAAGCACAAGGTGCCGGCCGGCGCCGCGCTCGCCGTCGATCGCGACGGCTTCTCGCAGGCGGTCGAAGCCGCGCTGGAGGCCGAGCCGCTGATCGAAATCCGGCGCGAGGAGATCGCGGGCCTCCCGCCGGCCGAATGGCGCTCGGTCATCGTCGCCACCGGTCCGCTCACCTCGCCCGCCTTGAGCGAGGCGGTCCTGAAGCTCACCGGCGAGGACTCGCTCGCCTTCTTCGACGCGATCGCGCCGATCGTGCACAAGGACTCGATCGACTTCTCGAAAGCGTGGTTCCAGTCGCGCTACGACAAGCCGGGCCCCGGCGGCACCGGCCAGGACTACATCAACTGCGCGATGGAGCGCGCCGAATACGACGCGTTCATCGCCGCGCTGCTGGCCGGCGAGAAGACCGATTTCAAGGAGTGGGAGAAGAGCACGCCCTATTTCGAGGGCTGTCTGCCGATCGAGGTGATGGCGTCCCGCGGCCACGACACGCTGCGCTACGGGCCGATGAAGCCGGTGGGCCTCACCGATCCCGCCACCGGCCGCCGCCCCTGGGCCGTGGTCCAGCTCCGCCAGGACAACGCGCTCGGCAC
Source organism: uncultured Candidatus Odyssella sp. (assembly GCA_964624265.1). Taxonomy (GTDB): domain Bacteria; phylum Pseudomonadota; class Alphaproteobacteria; order Bin65; family Bin65; genus SBBV01. Next base: position 4,783 of record CAZUYG010000144.1, on the reverse strand, counting down.
GCTCTACAACATGGTCGGCTTCCAGACGAAGCTGAAACACGGCGCCCAGGCGGCGGTGTTCCGCATGATCCCGGGCCTCGAGCGTGCCGAATTCGCGCGGCTCGGCGGGCTGCACCGCAACACCTTCATCAACAGCCCGAAGCTGCTCGACGGCGCGCTGCGCCTCAAAGCCGAGCCGCGTCTGCGCTTCGCCGGACAGATCACCGGCGTCGAGGGCTATGTCGAGAGCGCGGCGATCGGCCTGCTCGCCGGGCGTTTCGCGGCGGCCGACGCCGCGGGCGCCGCCATCGCCCCGCCCCCGCCGACGACGGCGCTCGGCGCGCTGCTCGGCCACATCACCGGCGGCGCCGCGGCCGAGACGTTCCAGCCGATGAACGTCAATTTCGGCCTGTTCCCGCCGCTGCCCGCAACCGGCAAGCGCGGGCCCAAAGGCGCCGACCGCAAGCAGGCGCTCGCGCGCCGCGCGCTCGCCGACCTCGACGCCTGGCTCGGCCGGCGCGCGGCCGCCTGAGGGCCCGGCGGGGGAACCGCCCGGCGCGCGTTGCGTTTTTCCTCCGAGATCGTTCAACGCTCGGAGAGCAGACATGGCACAGCGAAACGAAGGAGAAGGCAGCCGCTCCGCGGCCCGCGCCTACAACAAGCACACGCGGCAATTCGTGAAGAGCGGTCGCGCCGGCAAGGCGGCCAAGCAGGCCGCCGCGGCGATGGACACGCCCGAGCGATCAGCATTGCTGGCTGCCGAGAAAAAGGGGAAAGCCGCGGCGCGTGGCGAGGATCCGAAGCTCTACAGGAAGGGCAAGACCGGTCGCGCTCGTTAAATCGCCGGCCCCGGTCCGTCCGGCTCAGACCGCGCCGGTTCGCGCCGCCCACCACAGCCGGAGAATCTTGGCAGCCGGTGCAATATCGAGAGGCTGCGTGACGACGTCGTGCCCGCGCGCCTCGAGCCGGCGCAGATAACCCCGGGCGAGCGGCGCGAACAGCATCAGCGGACGCGCTGCCGGCTCCGGCGCCGTGGATTGCGCAGCGGTCAGATGGCGCATCGCGGCCGCGGCCAGCGCGGCCACGGCGCGTTTCAGCGGCTCGCCACCCTTTGCAGCGAACAACGCATCTTCGGCGAGACCCGCCGCTTTCGCGACATCGGCCGGGATGAATTGGCGGCGCGCGCGGGCGTGGAACGGTATCGCGCGGATCAAGCCGACCAGCGACCAGGCAATGCCGAGCGGGCGCAGCGCGGCCCGGGTCGCTTCGCCGCCGCCGCCCAGCAACGCCGCCGCGAGATATAGGAGCCGCGCCGAGCTGCCCTCGGCATAGGCCTCGAGCTCGGCAAGGCTTTCGGGCGCCCTGCCCGCGAGATCGAATTCGCGCGAATCGATCAAAGCCTCGAAATCCGGGCGGGCCGGCGCCCTCGATCCAACCGCCTGCGCCAGTGCGTCCACGACGGCGTGCTTCCGCGGCGTACCGGCATAAATCCCGTCGATCGCCTCGCGCCACCATTGCAGGCGGATCTGGCCGATCATCGGCTCGGTCACCGTTTCGCGCACCTTGGCGATCTCGTGGTTGAACGCGTACAGAGCGAACAGCCTTTCGCGCGCGGCCGCCGGCGCGAACAGCGCGGCGAGGTAGCGGTCGTAGTCCACGCGGCGCACCAGAGCGGCGCAATAGGACGCCTCAGCCATGCGGGCGCCTCTCTTGAGCTTTGCCGGTGCGAGGCCTAATTTTCGGGCGCATTAGGACAAGGTTCCGGCACCCGGCAGCGGGCGCCGCGGCGCCGGCAGCGCTCTTGTCCGCACAACGACCTGGGGGAGTATCAATGGCTGCCATTCTGACCAGTCTGCGCAATACCGTTCTGGCCGGCTTCGTGCTGGCCCTCGTTCTGCTGATCATCGTCGGCCTCGTGACCGGCGGCTACGGCCTGACCTTCGGCAAGGGCTTCTGGCTCTTCGCGGTCCGCTGGCTGCACGTTCTCTCGGGCATTCTGTGGATCGGCCTGCTCTACTACTTCAACTTCGTCCAGATCCCGAACATGCCGAAAATCCCCGACGAGCAGAAGCCGGCGGTGAGCAAGGTGATCGCTCCGGCGGCGCTGTTCTGGTTCCGCTGGGCGGCGATGTCCACGATCACGTTCGGCATCCTGCTCGCCCTGCTCCAGGAATACTTCGTCAATGCCGTGCTGTTCGGCATCACCAGCAAGGTGCCGAATCACACGATGATCGGCATCGGCATGTGGCTTGGCACGATCATGTGGTTCAACGTCTGGTTCATCATTTGGCCGAACCAGAAAGTGGCCCTTGGCATGGTCGAGGGCACGGCGGATCAGAAGAAGGCCGCCGCGCGGAAAGCGATGCTGTTCTCGCGCACCAACACGATGCTGTCGATCCCGATGCTCTACGCGATGATCGCGACGCAAAGCGCCTACTGACGCGCCGCGCGAAGGCAAGAACGGAAACGGCGCCCGAAAGGGCGCCGTTTTCGTTTGTGGCCGGGCAAAAGCTAAAGCGTGCTGTGGCCGCTTGCGAATCCCGCAGCCGGCCGCCGGCTCTTACGCCCCCGCCTTCGCGACGGCGGTTTTGGCCTCCTTGTCGTCGCGCCATTTGCGGATGGCCGGCATGTAGATCAGCAGCGATGACGACACATAGATCGCCGAATAGGTGCCGATGATGATGCCGCAGCCGATCGCGAGCGTGAACGCAAAGAGCGATTCGCCGCCGAACGTCAGCATCGGCAGGACAGCCAGCAGCGTGCCGCCGCCCGTCATGATCGTGCGGAACAGGTTCTGGTTGACCGAGATGTTGATCAGCTCCCGGAAATCGGCCTTCTTGTAGCGGCGCATGTTTTCGCGCAGCCGGTCGAAGATGACGATCGATTCGTTGATCGAGTAGCCGGCGAGCGTCAGCAGCGCCGCGATCGCCGTCAGATCGAACTCGAGCCCTGTCACCGCGTAGACGCCCAGAGCCATGGTGACGTCGTGGAACGTCGCGATGAAGCCGGCCACACCGAACTGCCATTCGAACCGGAGAGAGACGTAGATCGCGATCATCAACAGCGCCAACGCCGTGGCGATCATGCCGTCGCGGAACAGGCCGGCGCTCACCTTGGGTCCGACGAACTCCTGCCGCCGGAACTCGTAGCCGGGCCCCAGCGCCGCCTTGATACTGTCGATGGCTTTGGACTGGACGGTATCGTCGCCGGGCGGCCGCTCGGCGCGGATCATCACGCCGTTCTCGCCGCCCGAGTGCTGCACCTGCACGTCGCCGAGATTGAGAGCCGCTACCTTGCGGCGGACTTCGCCGACGTCGATCTTCTCCTTGCTCACGGCCTCGATCAGAAGGCCGCCCTTGAAGTCGATGCCGAAATTGAGGCCCTTGAACGCGAGCGCCGCGATCACGACCAGGAACAGCAGCGTGGTGATCGTGAAGGCGACGTAGCGCGCCTTGACGAAATCGATCTTGGTCGCGTGCGGAAAGTATTTGGCGAGCGCCATCGGAATTCTCCTCTCGGCCTCAGGCGCGGGCCATGCTGGGCTTGCTGATCGGCAGGCTCTTCGGACGCCGCCACCGCCACCAATAGACGACCTGGATGCGGGTCAGCATGATCGCCGTGAAGAACGACGCGGTGATGCCGATGGCCAGCGTCACGCCGAAGCCCTTCACCGGTCCGGAGCCGAACAGGTAGAGCAGCAGGCCGGCGAGGATGGTCGTTATGTTCGAGTCCGCGATCGCCGTGAACGCGCGGTTGAAGCCGGCGTCGATCGCCGAGAGCATCGTGCGCCCGGCGAGTATCTCCTCGCGCATGCGCTCGTAGATCAGCACGTTCGCGTCGATCGCCATGCCGAGCGAAAGTACGATGCCGGCGATACCCGGCAGCGTCAGCGTGGCGCCGAGCAGCGACATCGTCGCGGCGACGATGACGAGGTTGAAGAACAGCGCCACGATCGCGAATACGCCGAACAGGCCGTATGACGCGATCATGAAAACGGTGACGAGCGCGAGGCCGAGGATGCTGGCCCAGACGCCGGCCTCGATCGCGTCGGCACCGAGCGTGGCGCCGACCGTGCGCTCTTCCGCGACGTTGAACTTCGCCGGAAGCGCGCCCGCGCGCAGCAGCAGCGCCAGGCGCGTCGCGCTTTCGACGGTGAACCGGCCCTGGATGATGCCCGATCCGCCGCAGATGGCGGACTGGATCACCGGCGCGGAGATCACCTCGTTGTCGAGCACGATCGCAAACGGTTTCTTCAGGTTCTCCTGCGTAATGCGGCAGAAGATTCGCGCGCCCGTCGTGTCGAACCGGAACTGGATGATCGGAACGCCATCCTGGAAGGTCTGCTGCGCGTCGGTGAGGTGCGTGCCGTCGAGTTCGGCCTCGGTCTGGACCAGATACCAGCCCTGCTCCCCCATCGAGGTGGCGCCCTTCATCAGCGTGTAGCCGGGCGGCGGCTGCGTCGTTTCGGTCGGGCTCAGGATCGAGGGGTGCGGCAGATGAAACGTCATCTTCGCCGTCGTGCCGATGCGGCGGCGGATTTCCTGGGTATCCGAGACGCCCGGCACTTCGACGATGACGCGCGTATCGCCCTGACGCTGGATCGTGACCTCGCGCGTGCCCTCGGGATCGATGCGGCGGCGCAGGATCTCCATTGCCTGCTCGATCACCCGCTGATTGAGCGAGGCGAGCCCCGCATCGGTCAGGCGCACCGTGATCGCGCTGCCTTCCGCGCGGACTTCGTAGAGACGCTGGCGCTGCCCGAAGATCCCGCCGGTGCCCGATTCCTGCTCGCGCGCCGCCGTCT
>CAZUYG010000143.1:0-7525 GCA_964624265.1 uncultured Candidatus Odyssella sp. | reverse complement strand
GCGCCAGCCGGACGCGATGGCGACATGGGCACTCTCCGTTCTGGCAGCGCCCCGGCGAGACCGGCGCCGGCGAGCCGAGCCTAGTCTCCGCGCGCGCGGCCGGCAATTTCCCGGCGCTCGAAATCAATCCTCGAGGTCAACGACCACGGGCACGTGATCGGAAGCCCGCGCCCAGTCGCGCGCGTCCTTGAGGATCGCGGTGCCTTTCAGCCGCTCGACCAAATCGGGCGTCACCCAAATGTGGTCGAGCCGCCGGCCGCGATCCGAGGCGCGCCAGTCCTGCGCGCGATAGCTCCACCACGAATACAGCTTCTGCTCGGGCGGCACGAAATGGCGCACCGCATCCACCCAGCCGTGCGATTTCTGCAGCGCGCCGAGCAGCTTCACCTCGATCGGGGTGTGGCTCACCACGTCGAGCAATTGCTTGTGCGACCACACGTCGTTCTCGAGCGGCGCCACGTTGAGGTCGCCGACGAGGATGCGCTTCTTCGGCTTGCCGCGCCCTTTCCACCACCGCGTCTGCTCGCGCAGGAACGAAAGCTTGTGCGCGAACTTGTCGTTCTCGTCGGGGTCGGGAATGTCGCCGCCGGCGGGAATGTAGAGATTGTGGATCTCGATGCCGCCGGGCAGCGTCGCGAAAACGTGGCGGCAATCCTCCTTGTCGCACCAGTGCAGGTGGCCCGGCTTCGCGAGCGGCAGGCGCGAGAGAATCGCCACGCCGTGATAGCCCTTCATGCCGATCATCGCCTGATACGGATAGCCCATCCGCTCGATCGCCTCGCGCGGAAACAGTTCGTCGGGGCATTTGGTCTCTTGCAGGCAAATCACGTCCGGCCGCCAGTCGCGCGCGAGCTGCGCCACGAGATCGATGCGGAGGCGGACCGAATTGATGTTCCAGGTGATGAGGCGCATGGCGGCGATGGCTGTGCGCGTCAATCTAGCGGCGGCGCGCGCGCGCTCAAGACCGGATGATGCGGAGCCGCCGTTCCGCACGATGGCGGCGCGCATAAAAGTGGCGCGTCGTGAGGGGGATCACGACGCGCCCGGAAGGACCGTATACGGTTCCGCGTTCGCCGGGAGGGGACCGGCTTGGCGGACGGCTTCGGCCTGAGGGATCCGATGCCGCTTCTGACCACCGATATGGGAATGCGGGTTCGCGCCAGCAAGAGATGCGGCGTAACGCCTCCGTGAGTGGGAAATTGCCGAGGCGCTGCAGCGCCTTGCGGCCCGTGCGGGCGCGATCAGCGCGCCGGGGCGGCGGCGAAAAGCGCGGCGATCCGGTGCTGGATTTGCGTCGCCGCCGCCACCGGATCCGCTGCCGCATGAATCGGACGTCCTACCACGATGTAGTCGGCGCCGTAGCGGAACGCGTCCTCGACATCGACCGCGCGTTTCTGGTCGTCGGGCCCTTGGCCTGACGTCAGGCGAACGCTTTGCGTTCGCCCGTCATCGCTCGGCCGGTTATCGAACGGGCGGATGCCGGGCGTCACGAGAAGCAGCTTCGGGCCGAGCTCGCGCCGGATGGCCTCGGCCTCGAGGCCGGAGCAGACGACGCCGTCGCAGCCGCGGGCCAATGCGCTCTTGGCGCGGGCGAGCACGGTCGTGCGCACGTCGTTGCGGTAGCCGGCGTTCGCCAGATCCTTGTCGTCGAAGCTCGTCAGCACGGTGACGGCGAGGATGCGCATTCCGCCCTTGTTGGCGAGCGCCGCTTCGACGACGGGGTCGTAGCCGTGCACGGTGGCGAAATAGGCGTTGCGCTTCGCGAGATTGCGCACCGCGGAGCCGACCGTCTGCGGAATGTCGAAGAATTTGAGATCGGCGAACACCTTCTTGCCGCGCGCGGCGAGCCAATCCATCAGCTCGAAATAGCCGCCGGCCATGAACAGCTCGAGCCCGATCTTGTAGAACCACACGGCGTCGCCGAGCCGCTCGACCAGCGCCTTGGCCTCGGCGGCGGTCGGCGTATCGAGCGCCACGATGAGCCGCTCGCGCGGCGGGATCGGTTTGGCGGAAAGGAAATCGGCGGTCATGAGGCCTCGCGCGGTCGCGCGGCCGTTCTGCCACCGCTCGCGCGGCGAGACAACGCCGCCGCCGGTCAGGCGCGCACGGCGGAAACGCGGGCCCGCGCGCGGGCGCGGCAGGCGTCGCCGAAGGCCTTGAACAGCGCCACGCTCAGCGGATCCTCGGTGCTCCTCCACTCGGCGTGCCACTGCACGCCGATCGCGAAGGCACGCGCGGACTTCACGCTCACCGCTTCGATCGTGCCGTCGTCCGCGTGCGCCTCGGCCTGCAGCGCCGGCGCGAGGCGGTCGATCGCCTGCGCGTGCAGCGAATTGACGACGATCTCGTTCGCCCCGGCGAGCACCGCGACCGGGCCGCCCATGCGCAGGCTCACAGGATGCCGGGGCTCATAGCGCTCGAGCGGCGGCTTGGATTTGTCGGAGCGGTGGTCCATGCGGCCCGGCACTTCCCAGAGGCGCTGGTGCAACGTGCCGCCCAGCGCCACGTTGAGCTCCTGGATGCCCCGGCAGATCGCGAGCAGCGGCACGCCGTCGCGCACCGCCATGCGGATCAGCGGCAGGGTCGTGGCATCGCGATCAGGATCGTGCGCGGTGCCTTCCACGCTCGGCGGGCCGTCGTAGTGCCGCGGCTCGACGTTGGAGGGGCTGCCGGTGAGCAGGAGGCCATCGAGCCGCTCCAGCAACGCATGCAACTGCACGTCGGTGAGCGCGGTGGCGCCCAGCGCCGGGATCTGGATGGGAAGCGCGCCCGCGGCGTCTGCCACGGCGTGCAAATAGCGCTCGGCCGTCCAGTGGCCGGGGAATTGGCTGTCGCGGATGATGCGGCAGGCGCTGACACCGACCAGCGGAAGCGGATCGCCGCCGCGCGGCGGCTTGGGCATTTCGTTCATCGTCTCACGTCGCTCGTCTGCGGGTTCGAAGCCCGTGTCGGATCACTATACGCCATTCGTGGCAAAATTCGTTCCGGCCAAAATGGCAAACGGGCTCAGCCGCCGGCGCCCGGCAAGGTCGGGCGTTCCGGCCGGTTGTGCCGCGGGCGCTTCGGCCGTTGGCCGCTTTCGAGCGGCCGCTTGCGCATCGCGCGGCGAGTCTGGCGCACGAAATCCGGGCTGCCGAGGATCGAGCGGTGCATCAGCCGCGGTTCGATCGCGCGAACCGCCTCGGGCTCGGCCATGCTCCGCGCGATATCGGCGCGCCACGCTTCCTGTGCCGCCGGAGCGGAAAGGCCATAGGCGCCGGTCAGCCACGACAGGTCGATCAGCGCCGGCGCCGGCGCCATCCCCGCCGTCGCGCGATAGCTGCTCCAGCGCCAGGCGGCGGGGTCCTTGGCGAGCCCGGCCAGCACCGGGGCGAGCACGACATAGCGCACGAGCGGAACCAGCGCGGTTTCGCGCTCGACGATGAGGGTGTGGAAACGGCCGCGGAACAGCGGCCCATCGCGGCCGTGCCGCCGGTTGAACGCCTGCGTGTATCGGCCGGCCAGCGCCTGCATCCCGGCCGAAAGGTTGGGCCGCGGCGTCTCGAGCACGAAATGATAGCGGTCGGTCATCAGGCAATAGGCCTGAAAGCGCCAGCCAAGCTGCGCCGCGGTCTCTTCGAGCAACGCCATGAATCGGCGGGCGTCGGCCGCGTCCGCAAAGACCGGCTGGCGCCCCTGACTGCGGTTGGTCACATGATAGACGGCGCCGGGAAGCTGAACGCGCGGTGGGCGCGGCACGGGAGCACCCCATCGGTTTCAGCAAACATACAGGATGTTTACCGAGAAACGAGCGAAAAAGGGGTCAGACCCTCGCAGTATCTAAGGCAAAAAGGGTCTTCGAACCGCGGTACGCCCGGCGCGCCAGCCGCGCCTATTCGCACTTGCTGATGAAGCCGAACTGGTTGACGTCGAGCGGGAGCCCGGCCTGCACGTTCTCGAGCGAGACCTGGGTCGGCGCGCCGGTCTGATCGATGACGGTCCAGCCGATGAGCTGGAGCGGATTGGCGCGGAACACGAGCCGCATCTGGCCCTTCTCGGGCGATTTCGTCTCGACGATGGTGATCGTGATCCACTGGTTCTCGCGCTTCACGCTCGTCACCGTGAATTCGCCCGAAAGCGCGATGCGCTCCTGGATCAGGATGCCGGCCGGCGTCGAGGTCAGCGGCAGGTATTGCGGCTCCTTCACCTTGCAGTCTTCGACGATGAGCCATTTCGGCGTCGCGAAGATGCGCAGCTTCACCGGCGGGCGGTATTCGACGCGCAGCCGCCCCGGCCGCATGATCCACATCGTGCCGCGCGCGGTGGCGCCGTTCGGCGCGATCTGCACGAAATCCGCTTTGAACGTCGTGAGGCGGTTGACGTAGGCCTCGACCTGCGCGACCTGCGCCTGATCGGCGGCCGACAATCCCTGCGCCTGAGCGCGCGGTGCCGCGGCGGCAAGCATCATCGAACCGGCGATCACGATCGTCTGAGCGAAACGCATTCCGTCATCTCCTCGGGGTGCGCCAAGAATAACGCGCGGCAAGGCGGAATCATGCAGGGGATGTGGCGCCGCAGGGGCGCATTCGATCCGCGTCGATTCCGCTGCCGGCCCGTCTCGCCCAGCCGCAAGCGGGCCGGATCAAATTTCCCGCAGGATCTCGCGCTTGCCGGCGTGGTTGGCGGCGCTGACGATGCCTTCCTCTTCCATGCGCTCGACCAGGCGCGCCGCGCGGTTGTAGCCGATCTGCAGCTTCCGCTGGATGAAGCTCGTCGAAGCCTTGCGCTCGCGCAGCACGATCTCGACCGCCTGGCGATAAAGCCCGCCGTCCTCGCCTTCCTCCTCGCCGCTGCCGCCGAGGCCGAGCGGATCTTCCTCGTCCTCGTCCTGCGTCACCTGCTCGATGTAGGAAGGCTGGCCCTGCGCCTTCAAGTGCTTCACCACCTTCTCGACCTCGGCGTCGGACACGAACGGCCCGTGCACGCGCGTGATGCGCCCGCCGCCGGCCATGAACAGCATGTCGCCCTGGCCGAGCAATTGCTCGGCGCCTTGCTCGCCGAGGATCGTACGCGAATCGATCTTCGACGTGACCTGGAACGAGATGCGGGTCGGGAAGTTCGCCTTGATCGTGCCGGTGATGACGTCCACCGAAGGCCGCTGCGTGGCAGTGATGAGGTGGATGCCGGCCGCGCGCGCCATCTGCGCCAGGCGCTGCACTGCCGCTTCGATGTCTTTGCCCGCCACCATCATCAGGTCGGCCATCTCGTCGACGATGACGACGATGAACGGCAGCGGCTCGAGGTTCAGCGGCTTGTCCTCGAAGATCGCGGTGCCTTCGGGGTCGACTCCGGTCTGCACGCGCTCGGTCGGCGTTTCGCCCTTTGCCTTGAAGTCGAGCAGGCGCTGGTTGTAGCCGTCGAGATTGCGCACGCCCATCTTCGACATCGCGAGATAGCGGCGCTCCATCTCCTTCACGGTCCAGCGCAGCGCCACGATCGCCTTCTTGGGCTCGGTGACGACCGGCGCCAGAAGCTGCGGAATGCCGTCGTAGATCGACAGCTCCAGCATCTTCGGATCGACCATGATGAATTTGCACTTATCCGGCGGCAGCCGGTAGAGCAGCGACAGGATCAGCGTGTTGATGCCGACCGACTTGCCCGAGCCGGTGGTGCCGGCGATCAAGAGATGCGGCATGCGCGCGAGATCGGCGATCACCGGCGCGCCGCCGATGTCCTTGCCGAGCACCAGCGCAAGCGCCGCATTGGTCTGCTCGTATTGCTGCGAGGCCAGCAGCTCGCGGAGATACACGGTCTCGCGGTTCGCGTTCGGCAATTCGATGCCGATCACGTTGCGGCCGGTGACGACGGCGACGCGGCAGGCGACGGCGCTCATCGAGCGCGCGATGTCGTCGGCGAGCGCGATCACGCGCGAGGATTTGACGCCCGGCGCCGGCTCGAGCTCGTAGAGGGTCACGACCGGGCCGGGGCGCACCTTCACGATGCGGCCCTTCACGCCGAAATCGTCGAGCACCGTTTCGAGATAGCGCGCGTTCTCGGCCAGCGCGGTTTCGTCGGCGACGGCCGTGGGCTGGCGCGGGCCTTTCTGCAACACGTCGATCGGCGGCAGCTCGTAGGCGCCGGGCTCCAGCGAAAGCTTCTTCTGCCGGCGCTCTTCCTCGAGCTTGCCGGCCGCCGGCTTTTTCGGCGGCGGGGCGACGATGGCTTCCTTCGTGCGCTTCTTGCCGGGCGCAATCGGCGGCTCCTCGGCCGGCACGGTCTCGAAGGTCGGGCCGGTTACGATCGGATCGCGGTCTTCGGCCGGCGAAACGCGCGCGCGCGGATGCGCCGGCACTTCGATCGGCCGCGGCGGCGATGAACTCCCCTCGCGGCGGCGCGAGAGCCGGGCCACGAGCCAGGCCGCCGCCGCGAACACGACCATGCCGCCGGTGCGCAGCGCGATCCACAGTGCGCGTCCGATCCGCAACCATGTGGCGCGCGAAACGCCGAGCACGATCCCGAGCGCGGCGAGCGCGCAGAGCGCGGCGATCGCCGCGATCGCCCAGCGCGGCGCGGCCCAATCGGCCTCGCGCACGATGTCGCCGGCCGCGCTCAGCAGCAGTCGGCCGGAAATGCCGCCCATGCCGGCCTCGACCGGCCACGGATAGAGCGGGAACGCCGCCGACAGCGCGACGACGGCGAAGATCACGAGAACCGGCAGCGCGAGCAGACGCCACGGCGAAACCGGCGGCATCTCCGTCGCCGCCAGGCGCACGCCCCACAGCACGGCCACGGCCGGGGGCAGCAGCGCGCCCAGGCCGAGCCATTGCCAGATGAAATTGGCCGCGAAGGCGCCCGGCCGGCCGAGCAGGTTTTTCGCCGCCGCCGCCGTCGCGTGATCGCCCGAAGGGTCGCTGCGATGATAGGTGAGCAGGGCCATCAGCGCCGCCAGGGCCAGCGCAACCAGCGCCACGCCGCAGAACTGGCGGAACCGGCGACGGCCGAGCTCGCTCCATTCCTTCGGCAATAACCGCAGGCTCTCGGACTTGCGCCCGCCCCGCCGCCTCGTCCCCACCGCCGCTGCGCGTCCGCTCATCGCTTGCCCGTCCGACCGTTCACCCCGATTTCTGAAATCGCGCCGGGCCCGGCTGAATCCGCCCGCGGCCCGACACGGCACTATACAGATTTCACACTTCAACGCCCACAATAAACAAACCCGGCAACGGTCTGAAAATGCCGGGATTCATTGTCATAGAACTGCTGCGCGGCGCGAGGCGTTCGCGGGGTCACGATGGGTACTTCCGGCGCGGCGGCCGCGCCCGGGGGATCGAATTGCGCCAGAATTTCTCACTAAAAACATGATAAATATCATAAAAAAAGCATCCGACCCTTTTTGTCTCTTTCTGACCGGCCTGATCCCCCTGTTCTTCAATGGCGAAACGCAACGAACTTCTTCCCCGCTATCCGCGCTGCCGAGTCGGTCGCGCCGACGCAGCACCGTTTTGGGTTGAAGTCGCGCGGTCGACGGGCCAAAACCGGAATTGTCCCG
>CAZUYG010000142.1:997-7544 GCA_964624265.1 uncultured Candidatus Odyssella sp. | reverse complement strand
CTCTCCCACCTCGACCGCAAACTCCTCCGCGACCTGCGCCGGCTGAAGGGCCAGGTGGTGGCGGTCGCGTTGGTCATGGCCTGCGGCCTCGCGATGATGATCATGGCGCGCAGCCTGATCTACTCGCTCGAAACCGCGCGGCGGGAATGCACGGTGGCCTGAAGCGCCGCCTATTTCGCCAGATCGATCGACTTCATCTGAATGAGGATCGGCGCGATGTGATAGGCCGTGTGCTGGCCGAACAGCGTGCCGCCGACCGTGACGCGCTTGTTGAGTAGGCGCCTGAACGTCCGCTCGTCGAGCTCGCCCGACACTTGCACGCGGCCGATCTTGCCGACGCGGTGCACCTTCTTGTCCATATCGGTGACGTCGGCGCAGACCTGCTTCGGCAGGCGAACGACATAGGCCTGTAGGTTCGAGCCGTTGCCGGGGTGCTTGAACTTCACGATCACCAGCGTGCCGGTGATCTTCACCTCGGCGGTGTCGTCGGCCTTGAGGCACCCCTGCGCGGCGGCGCCCGAAGCGCCGCCACCGGCGACGAACAACGCGGCGAGAAGCGCCGTCGCGCGATTCATGGCGCCTACCCCACGTGCTGCGCGAAAAAGGCCAGCGTGCGCTGGAGCGCGATATCCGCCGCCTTCTGATTGAAGCTCGGCCGCTCGTCGCAATTGAAGCCGTGATCGGCGTCGTAAACGAAAATCGGCACGTCGGGATTGGCCGCCTGCAGCTTCTTCACGCCGTCGAGCGGGATCATCTGGTCCTTGGCGCCATAGTGCAGCTCCACCGGCGCCTTCGGCTTGAGGCCCGCCAGCGCCGACGTGGTGCCGCCGCCGTAGTAACCGACCGAGGGAATGCCGATGCGCGAGGCGCACACCCAGGCGGCCGCCCCGCCCCAGCAATAGCCGACATCGCCGACCTTGCCGTATTTCTTGCCTTCTGCGATTGCGGCCTCGAGATCCTTCACCGTGTTGTCCCAGTTCACGTTCGGGATCAGCGCGCGGCATTTCGCGATGTCGTCGGGCGTATAGCCGGCATTGAGGCCGGGCGAGAGCCGCTCGAACAGGGCAGGCGCGATCGCGACATAGCCGTGCTTCGCGAACTTGTCGGCGTCGCGCTTGATGTGCGCGTTCACGCCGAAAATCTCCATGTTGACGATGATGGCGCCGCGCGGCGTGCCCGACGGCAACGCCTTGTAGGCCGGCAGCGAAAAGCCGTCCGAGGCCTTGAGGGTGATCATTTCGCCCATGGTTCTCTCCCGATGCGAAAGAAGCGCGTGTAGCGCGTCTCGGCGGCCAAATAAAGGCCCGGCGCGCGCGCCGGCCGCGCGCCGCGCCGTCAGGAGAGGCGGACCGAGACCGTGCCGATGCCCGCAAAGTCCGCTTCGGCCAGATCGTCGGGCTTGGCGGCCACGAAGCCCATCAGCGATCCGGTCGCCACGATGTCGCCGGCGCGCAGCGGCGCCCCCAGCCGCGCGCGCTCGTTTGCGAGCCATGCGAGCGCCGCGAACGGATGCCCCATCGCCGCGGCGCCGGTGCCGCGCGCGAGATCTTGTCCGTTGACCCGGAAAACGACCGCGATTTCCGCCAGGTCGCGCTGGCGCCAATCAGCCAGCGCCGGGCCGAGCACGAGCCCGCCATTCGAGCCGTTGTCGGCGATCACGTCGAAGCCGCGCATCGCGAACGGCGCGCGATAGCTCGGCCGATTGATCTCGATGCAGAGCTGAACGTTGCCGACCGCTTCGGCAATGCTCTCCGCGTCGTATGCCGTTCCGGTGGCATCGCGCGCCAGAGTCACGGCTAGCTCGGCCTCGAGAATGTTGTGGCCCCGCCCCGCCGGCAGCACGGCGCCGCTCGCATGGACCGTCCCGGCGAACACGCGGCCGAAGAACGGATGCGCCAGGCCGATCTTTTCCCGCACCTCGGGCGCGGTGGCGCCAATCTTCCAGCCCGCGGCGGGGCCGGTGCGGCGCGCGAGCGCATCCTGGATCGCAATCGCTTCGTCGAGGTCGCGCGGCGCGGCACCGGCGGGCAGTCCGTCGACGAGCCGGCCCTCGCGCCGCGCGGCGGCGAGGAATTCCGCCGCCGCCTGGATGCGTGCTGCATCCGCCATCGGCTAAGCGAGGTGCGTCTGGAAGAATTCCATCGTGCGCTGGAGCGCGAGATCGGCCGCCGCCTTGTCGTAGGAGCCGCGATCGTCGCAGTTGAAGCCGTGGTCGGCTTCGTAGACGTGCATCGGCACGCTCTGATGCGCGTAGCGGAGCTTCGTCACGTCGCCGAGCGGAATGTAGTGATCGCGCGCGCCGAAATGCAGCATGCAGGGCGCCTGCGGCTTCTCGTGCATGAGCTGGATCGTGCGGCCGCCATAGTAGCCGACGGCGGGGAGGCCGAGCCGCGTCGCGCAGGCCCAGGCAACCGATCCGCCCCAACAATAGCCGACGGCGCCGACCGGCCCGAAGGTGAGCAGGTAGTTGGCGGTAGCCCGGATGTCGCGCAGCGCATTGTCGAAGCCGAGCTTCGTGACGAGCGCGATGCCCTTCTCCATGCCGGCCTGATCGTAGCCGAGCTCGACGCCGGTTTCGATGCGGTCGAACACGGCCGGCGCCACGGCCATGTAGCCGAGCTTCGCGAATTTGTCGGTGTCGCGGCGCATGTGGCCGTTCACGCCAAAGATCTCCTGGATCACGATGATGCAGCCGTTGGGCTTGCCCGCGGGCTTCGCCTGATAGGCGCTGAACGTGAATCCGTCGTCGGCGGTGAGCTTGATCGTATCGCCCATGGTGTAGCCTCCCCTCGTCTGCCGCCCGCGTCTAACACCGTCCGCGCCGGTGCGCGAGCGGCAATTACGTGTTGAACCGGAACAGCATCACGTCGCCGTCCTTGACGACGTATTCCTTGCCTTCCGCGCGCATGCGGCCGGCGTCCTTGGCGCCCTGCTCGCCGCCGCAGGCGAGGAAGTCGTCGTAGCCGATCGTCTCGGCGCGGATGAAGCCGCGCTCGAAATCGGTGTGGATCGCGCCGGCGGCCTGGGGCGCGCGCGCGCCGGCGGACACGGTCCAGGCGCGCGATTCCTTGGGGCCGGCGGTGAAGAACGTGATGAGACCCAGCAGCCGGTAGCCGGCACGAATGATCTTGTTGAGCCCCGGCTCCTCGAGGCCGAGCGATTCCAGGAACGCACGCTTTTCCTCGGCGTCGGCGAGCTGCGCGGTCTCGGGCGCCCGCGCGGCGGGGATCACGACGGCCACGGCGCCCTCGGCCTTGGCGCGCTCCATCACTTTCGCCGAATGCGCGTTGCCGGTCGCCGCGGCGCCCTCCTCGACGTTGCAGACATACATCAGCGGCTTCGATGTGAGCAGCTGGAGCTGGCGGAACTCGCGCTTGAGATCGGCCGGAATCGCGGCGGTGCGCGCGGGCTTGCCGTCGCGCAGCGCGGCGAGCGCCGGGGCGATGACCTTCATCAAGGCCTGCGCCTCCTTGTCCCCCGTCTTGGCCTGCTTCTCGGTCTTGTCGGCGCGCTTCTCGAGGCTATCGAGGTCGGCGAGCATCAGCTCGGTCTCGATCGTCTCGATGTCGCGGATCGGATCGACGGTACCTTCGACGTGGGTGATGTCGCCGCTCTCGAAGCAGCGCACGACATGCGCCACCGCGTCCACCTCGCGGATGTTGGCGAGGAACTGGTTGCCGAGGCCCTCGCCTTTCGAGGCGCCGCGCACGAGGCCGGCGATGTCGACGAATTCGAGCTGCGTCGGGATCGTCTTGGCGGATTTCGCGATCGCCGCGATCTTGGCGAGGCGGTCGTCGGGCACCGATACGCGGCCGACGTTCGGCTCGATCGTGCAGAACGGATAGTTCGAAGCCTCGGCCGCCTGCGTCGCGGTCAGCGCGTTGAAGAGGGTCGATTTGCCCACATTGGGCAAGCCGACGATGCCGCATTGAAAGCCCATGTCACTCGTCTCGTTTGGAAGGTTGCGCGGGCTTTTCCTCGCGGCCCGCCGGCTGCTCCGGCGGCTTTTCTTTCTTCGGCTTCGGCGGGGCGAGCAGGAAGGCGACGCGGCTCATGAAGCCGCCGTCGTCGCCGGCGACGAGGCGCGGCACCTCGGCCGCCACCGCCTCGACGACTTTGCCGGCCAGCTCCCGCTCCTGCTTCGCGAAATCCTGCAGCACGTGATTGTGCACGAGCGCCTTGTCGCCGGGATGGCCGACGCCGAGGCGCACGCGCCGGAACTCCGGCCCGATGTGGGCCATGATGTCGCGAATGCCGTTGTGGCCGCCGTGGCCGCCGCCCGCTTTCACCTTGACGCGCCCGAGCATCACGTCGAGCTCGTCGTGAAACACGACCAGCGCCTCGGGCCCGAGCTTGTAGAAGCCCAGCGCCGCCGCAACCGATTGCCCCGAGAGGTTCATGTAGGTCATCGGCTTGAGCAGCAGGACGCGTGTTCCTGCGATTTCGCCTTCGGCGACGTCGCCCTGGAACTTCTTGCGCCACGGGGCGAGGCGGTGGAGCGACGCGATCGCATCCACCGCCATGAAGCCCATGTTGTGGCGATGCCCGGCATAGCCGGCGCCGGGATTGCCGAGGCCGGCCAGGACGAGCATCGGAGCCTACGCAGCGAAGCCGCCGGCGGGGCCTCAGCCCTTGCCGGCCGGCTTCTTCTCGGCGGCCGCGGGCTTGGTGGGACCGCCGCCGACCGGCGCCTTCGCACCGGCTGCGGGAGCGGCACCAGCCGCGGGAGCGGCACCAGCCGCGGGAGCAGCGCCGGCTGCCGGGACGGCCCCCTCGGCTGCGGCGGGAAGCTCGCCGGCGGCGGCAGCGGCGGCAGCGGCGGCGGCAGCCGCGGCGGCGGCGCGCGCTTCCTCGACGCGCGCCGTCGGCGGCGCGATCGAGCAGATGGTGAAGTCGCGGCCCGTGATCGTGGGCTTCACGCCCTCGGGCAGCTTCACCATGCTGATGTGCGAGCTGTCGTTGATTTCGAGACCGGCGAGATCGACGACGACCTCGCGCGGAATGCCGCTGACCGGGCACATGAACTCGATCTCGCGGCGGACGATGTTCAGCACGCCGCCGCGCTTGATGCCGGGGCTCTGATCATGGTTGACGAAGCGCACCGGCACCAGCACGCGCACGCGCGACTTCTCGTCGACACGTTGGAAATCCGCGTGCAGCGGGCGATCCGTCACCGGATGGAGCTGCACGTCGCGCGGCAGCACCTTCTGCTGCTTGCCGCCGACTTCGACCGCCATGATCGTGCTGTAGAAGCCGCGCTTCCGGATGGCGGCTTCGAGGGGCTTGGGGTCGAGGGTGATCATCTCGGGCGCTTCCTTGTTGCCGTAGATCACGGCCGGAACGACGCCCGCGCGACGCGTGGCCCGGGCGGCCCCCTTACCGGCCCGGTCGCGCCGCTCGGCCTTGAGGACGAGCAGCTCGCTCATGAGAAACTCCTGATTCTCAAATGAAAATGCCGGCCTCCAAGGGTGCCGGCTGGCGGGCGTGGGAATAGCCCGAAACCGTCCGGAAACTCAAGGGATAAGATGGCGCGCCCCGAGGGGGGGGGGCCGGTTGCGCATGGCATGCGGCGGCCGGTCCCGCCCGAAACGCTGTCTCGAACGCCAATTGCCTGCCAGCGCCGGTCGCGTCCCGGAGGCACGGTCGCATGGATGGCCGGCGCCGGGCCAATCCGCAGCCTTCGCCCCTATTCGATCGTCCACACGTATCGGCGCGCGCAGGTCTCTGCGCCCCGATTGACCACGTCGAACTGCCGCGTGTGCGCGACGCCCTCGGCTGTGACGGCCGTGAGTTTGTTGCGCCCGGCCGGCAGCGCGTGGACGAAGCTTCGTTCCGCATTCGCGGCGACGTCGCCGAGTTCCGCAGCTGGCAGAGCCGAGCCGGCGCGCCCCTCGAGCCGGACGCGCATCGGCCGGCTCCCGCGATTCACGACCACGAGGATCGCGCGATGCAGGTAGCCCGGCGCCACCGCCACCGGGACGATGCATTCGCGCTCCACCGATTCCTGCCGGGCCGAGTGCTGTGAAGCGGCGTGGGTGCCGATCGCGGCACCGAGCCCGGTTGCCGCGACCGCGATGCAAACGCCCATCGCTTTCATGACGCCCCTTTCCAGCGCGCGATCAGTTGGTGGTCGAATCCTCGGCCGGACGGTCGCGGATTTCGGGATCCGCGAGCCAGACGCGCCGCAGAATCCGCTGTTGCATGGGCACCGAGAGGTGCCCCGGCAGCACGAGTTCGCGCACTGCGCGCCACAACGCCTCGACGTTGCGCTCTTCTTCGATCGCGGAAGAGGTGATGCCGAGCGCGGCGAGGCGCTCGCGGTCGAGATCGCCGCTTGGAAGGGCAAGCCGGGTTTCCTTCACGTCCTGCGCGGATGCGCGATCGGGCATGACGGTCAGCGCCAGCACGAGCACGGCGCCCAGCGCGCCGGCATGCCACGCCGCCTCGGGCCGATGGCCGCGGCGGGCAAGCGCGCGCCGTGCGAACCGGAACGGCGCCGCGAGATAGCCGGCGCGTCCGTCCGTCGAGACGAACACCAGCGGACCGC
>CAZUYG010000142.1:0-987 GCA_964624265.1 uncultured Candidatus Odyssella sp. | reverse complement strand
GAGAGCCGGCGCAATGCGCCGACCGCAAATCGCGCGCGCTCTCCATACTGCGCTCGATGTCGGACCAGCGCCGTTCCCGCTCGGCGGCAGGAGCGGTTTCTGGAGCGAGCATCGCTTTGGTTGCATCCATGGGTGCCTCGACTGATCTGGAGAGTCCTCCCGGCGAATGCCCCTTGCAGTCCGGCGGTCTTTTCGGCGGCCTTCGACTCCGCCTGCCGCGCCTATGTGAGTTTGCTCACTCGCCTCATTTCGCACGCCGAGTAGCTTGATTCGGCGTACCCGAGGGCACCCGAAGGCGCTCGAAAGACGCGTCTTGCTTCGATCGGGGACGCCGCGCGCATTCAAAGCGACGGATGGTCCAATGCCGGCGTTCGAGCGATACGGGCTTTGCAACGACATCCCCTCGGCCCAGCGGCCTTTGCGGATCGCCTGTCAGGACTGGCCCGCGCCGGCGGTTATTCCGCCATTTTTTTCGCGCCGGCCCGGAATATTTCGGCTGCTCGCGCGGTCTATGGCTGGATCAAGACCGAATCCGGAGCGCGCACGATGATTGGCGCGCCCGCGGACAGGCGCTTCGAACAGACGGCGCTGCCGCACATCGAAGCGGCCTACGAGCTGGCACGCTGGCTGACCGGCAGCAGCCATGATGCAGAGGATGTGGTGCAGGAAGCCTATCTGCGCGCGTTTCAATTCTTCGACGGCTGGCGCGGCGACAATGCCCGCGCCTGGCTGCTCGCGATCGTGCGCAACACCGCCATGTCGTGGCTCGGACGCAACCGGCCGAAGCACCTGGCCTCGATGGCCCCGGAGGCGCTGGCCGTCGCCAGCGACCTCGCCATGCAGCGCGGCGACATCGCCGTGGCGACGCCCGAGAAAGAGGCCATAGCGCTGGCCGAGCGCTCGGAGCTGCTGAGCGCGCTCGAAGCGCTGCCCGCGGCATTCAAGGAAGTGATCGTTCTGCGCGAGCTGCAGGATCTCTCGTATCGC
>CAZUYG010000141.1:0-7598 GCA_964624265.1 uncultured Candidatus Odyssella sp. | reverse complement strand
ATCTCCAAGAGGGCAGCGCGATCTTCTGTCTGAGCCCGGGCCGCTGCACGACGCTGAGCCAGCCCGGCACGTACGTCGTCGTGACCGGAGACCAGGTCTCGGCCACGCAGGTACTAAACGCGCTCGGCTGCGGCGCCGGGAAGTGCAACGAGTACAGCTACAATCAAGGCGATCAGACCTATTACATCGCCTATTTCACCGACCATCGCCGGCCGCCCGAAGGAAGCCGCGTTGCCGATCTGGTCGAGCAATGTCAGCGCGAATACCATCACCATCATCATCGGCATCATCATCATCGTCACCATCACCGCGTCCACCATCATCATCAGCAGCACCACCACCACCACCACCATCATCATCGTCGCCACCACCACCACCGCCACCACACTCAGGGCTGACGGGACGTCGCCCGAGCCAAGCGGGACACGCCGGCTGCAGCGCGCACTCCTTCCGCGCCCGACATTCGCTTCGCGAATTCACGCCTGTTACGTTTGACTCGCCGGCCCCGCAAGCGGGGCCGGTATTCCGCGCTGCGTGGGTCATGCGGCGGCGGGGCTTGCGCGCGCACGCGCCGCGCAACATGGTCCGGCCACGAAGAGAAAGGTCGCGCGGCCGCCATCGCGCGCTACGAAGAGGGCCGCCATGCTCTACGAGCTTCGAATCTATCGAATTGCCGCCGGATGGATGGACGCGATGCACGAGCGCATGGGTGCGCTGGTGTTCCCGCTGTTCCGCGAACTCGGCATGCCGCATCCGGTCGGGGCCTGGGAAGCGACCGCGGGTCCGGCGCTGCCACGCTTCGTCTGGATGATCGCGTGGCACGATTTCGCGGCGCGCGAGAAGGCGTGGTCCGCGTTTGCGCCGCGCTGGCAGAAGATCCGCGGCACGGGCGCCTCCGTCCAGTTCGTGACGAGCATCGACGTTGCGCTGGTCACGGCGTGGCCGGAAATCGAAGTGATGCCCGGCTGCATCATGGGCGCCGGTGTCGACGAGCTCTGGCTGCAGCGCATCGCCGTGACGCAGGGCCCCCAGGCGCGCGCATCGTTCCTGGCTGCGGATCGCATCGTGCTGAACGAGCGTGGCTCGACGCTGAGGATTGCCTTCGACTTCGTGTCGGGCGCGGAGCTGCCGCGCATCGGAATGCTGATGTCGTGGCCGGATGCAGCTGCCAGGAGCGCCGGCATGGATGCGTACGCCGCGTCGAGCGCCATCGCCGGCCAGCGGCGGAAGGATAGGGAGGCGTTCGGCGCGCCGATTTTCGAAGCGGCGGATCGCTTCTTGCTGTCGCCAAAGGATTACGCGCGGCCGTAGGGAGTCGGCAATTTGCGATCACAGTGGCCCGCCGCGACGCCCTGCGTAAAGTTATGGGAGACGATCGTGGTGGATTTTCCGTGTAGATGGCGCGTGCGGGCGCGCTAACCCAATTTCGATCTGGCGAACGCCGTCGGGTGCACTTAGAACATCCCGGCGGGAGGTATGCGGGCGGCGCGAGCCGCCGGCGGCAGAGGAGGCGGAATTCGCAGCGATGCGCCGCGGCGGGCGGCGCACACGGGGATGCATGAGCAGAATGCTTTCGAGAATCGCCGCCGCGCTGATCGTCGCCATCGCGCCGTCGTTCTGGACAGGCGCGGCGCTTGCCGAAGCCGATCCGCTGCGGGATCCCGCGACGTCGCGCATCCGGGCCTCGTTCAAGGTCGACGGCATCGCGCTGTTCGACGCACATGCCCAGCACGCCGCGCGCATGGGAATCTGTGCGCCCAGTGTCTTCGTCGGCCTCAAGTGGTGCGTCTCCGGCACCAACGACGAGAAGAAAGACGATACCGTCTACGCGAAGACAACCGGTTACAACATCGATGCGGACAGCCGCATTGTTTACGCGATCTCGAGCCGGCGCGGCTATCCGCTGAAGCGCGACGCGTTCGAGGGAATCGTCCAGGCGGTCGGCGAGCGCTTCGGCGACGGCGCGACGGTGGTGTCGTTCAAGAAGGCGTCCGGTGACACGCCCGCGGCCGATTCCGTGATCGCGGTCTGGGGCGGTGCGCGCCTCGTGCAGCTGACGGAATCCGAATACGCGCAGGTCGAAGGCGGCCAGTCGCTGAAACGCGGCCACCTCGTCGATCATCGCTTCAATCTCGTCCTGTCGGCCAAGCTGCGCGACCCGGTGTACAAGATCGAGGGCGAAGCGGGCTTCATCCTGCAGCTCATGGTGACGGCGCCCGATCGTGCCGATATCGTGCTTCGCACCGTCTATCCGCCGTCATTTCTGCCGCCGCCCGGCAGGCCCAGCGCGGAAGCCGGGCATCCGCTGGTCGGCGAGACGGTGCGGCGGGCACCGCGCGCGGCATCGAGCGAGCGGGCCCCGGAACGATCGACCGGCCCCGCCGACGACCGGCACAAGCGTGTCGACGCCGAGCGTGGCCTCGCCGCCGAAAGGCTGCTGCGTGAAGAGGCCGAGCGCAAGATCGCGGACGAGAAGGCCACCCGCGCGGAGGTCGAGCGTCTGGCGGCCGAGGAGCGCCGCGCCTTCGAACGCGAAAAACGGAAGCTGGACGACGAACGTAAGGCGGCCGAGGAGCGCGCGGCGCGTGCCGAGGCCTCGCTCAACGCGACCGCGGAGCGGCGAAGCCACGAAGAGGCGCAGCGGCGCGCGACGGACGCAAAGCGCGCCGACGAGGAGCGCAGGGCGGAGGCGGATCGCAAAGCCGAGAGCGAGCGCAAGGCCGAAGCGGATCGCAAGGCCGACGCAGAGGCGGCGCGGCGCGCCGAAGCGCAGCGCCTCGAGGACGAGCGCAAGGCCGCGGAGCAGCGTCGCGTGGACGAGCGCGCGGCGCCGCGCTCCGAGCCGGAGGCCAAGATCGAGGCCGAACGGCCGCCGCCCGAAGCGGCGCGTACGCCGCTCGCCCTCTGGTCGTTCACGGATACGCAGGATCGCATCGCCGACGAGCGGCTGATGCGGGCGCAGGCGATTTTCGGCGCCCCCGATGGATCGCCCGGCGGAAGCCTTGCCGTCGAGATCACGTTCGATTGCCGGGCGGTGGGCCGCGATCGGCGGCTACGCGCTTACGCGCGTGGTTTCGATCGCAAATCGCTGAGCGGCGTCGCGTTCCGCGTCGGCGGCGAAGACTCGTTCGGCGTGCGCGCGCAGATCAGGCTCGACGGGCAGGCGCCGCAGCAAGGCCTGCTGTTCCGCGAACAGCAGGACGACATCGCGAGCATTCTCGAAATACCGATGTCGGCGGCCGAGCGCGCGCGCGACGTTTCGCGGGCCGCCGTGTGGTTGCGTCACGATGCGGTGTTCATCGAATTCCCGCTGGCCTCCGGCACCGTCGCGGCAACGATCGCGCCCAAGGCCGCCAATCTCCGTCGCGTCCTGGAAGCCTGCGCGCAATAGCGCATGGCGGCGTGAGCGGGGGTTTTGGGCCTGCGCAGGACGACGCGCACTTGAAATCCGATGACGGCGCCGAATGCCGTGAGCTTCCTGCCGCCGCGCTCAGGTCGCCGCCTGCACCCGCGAGAACAAGCGCCCATCGCTGAGCGCCCTGACCGAGAGCGTCTTTTTCGACAGCTGCGCGTTCACCGGTTCGAGTTCGACGTAGTCCCGCTCGTCCGCTTTCTTCGCGACCTTGGTCACCCGCCACGTGACGGCCTGGCCAAGCGAGGCAGAATTTCGCGCGCTGACGTACTGGTCCCCGACATTCGGCGTTCGCATGGATGCCCTCCCGGCTGAACCGGAGAATCGAATCACGATCGGGGAGTCGCGTCAATTGTTCTTCTCTTCGATCAATGCCGGCGCGCGGCACCGCAAGGGGCGACACGTATCGGGTCAGCCAAGTGCCGCTAGTCGACGGAACGGGCGACGCGGAAACCGAACTCGCCCGTGCCGCCACGCCAATTCGGCGGCAGCTTGGCGCGGACCGACGAGCGCATGCTCACGGAATCCAGTCCCCACGAACCGCCGCGCACGACCCGAAGCGTGCATTGTCCCGTCATCCGCGGCGCGCCGTCCGGCGGCGCCCCTTCATGGGTCGGGTTCCAGCAGTCGGAAGCCCATTCCCAGACGTTTCCGTGCATGTCGTGCAGACCGAACGCGTTCGGCGGGTAGGTCCCGACCGGCGCGGGCCGATTGGGTGGCTGGGCGAGGCAATTGCCGCAATGCGCGAGGCCCCGGCGAAGATCGTTGCCCCATGAAAATCGCGTCGCGGTGCCGGCGCGGGCGGCGTATTCCCATTCGGCTTCGCTCGGAAGCCGATACGCCTTTCCCGACTTCTTCGAAAGCCAGGCGACGAATGCCATGGCGTGATTCCACGACGCGCCCGTTACCGGGCGTCGTCCGCGTCCCAAGCCGAGATCATCGAGGTCTTCCACGCAACCGCCGTCCGCGTGGCAGGCATCCCACTCGTCGAAGGTAACCTCGAATTTTCCGAGCGCGAACGCCTTGATCGAGATTTCGCGCTGTGGGCGCTCGCCCTCGAAAGCATCCGGATCGTCGGGCGCCGCGCCCATCATGAAACGGCCGGGCGGGACGACGACCATCTCGGGACAATTCGCGCAATCGCGCAGCGTGCTGCCGGTGCCCGGCCTTTGTTCCTGCGCGGCCGCCGGCGACGCAAACACCAAGGCAGCCATGAACATCGCGTACGCTGATACTCGCCCCATCGCGTGGCCAGACCCTGCACGTTGCAAAGAGAGGCATCGTATCGCGGCACCCGCCCGGCGTCAGTAGGAGCCCGCGACGCCGGCGGCGTGGAATGGGGTCGGCGCCAGTTTGCCTGCAAAGGCCGGGCGCCACCAAGTCTGAAAAGCAAACGAGCGCCAAGCGGTCGCTTGGCGCTCGTTTCGATGTTGGCTCCGGCGGTAGGGCTCGAACCTACGACCTAGCGGTTAACAGCCGCTTGCTCTACCGCTGAGCTACGCCGGAACAGCGGAAATGCCGGGCGGCCCGGAAGGCCCCTCGGCGAGGGCGGGCTTATAGCAACAGCTTTGGCGCCGCGCCAGCCCGCAAGCTGCTCAAATAGTCGCGGCGACGGCCCGCCGCAAGTGACGCGATCGCTGCCGCGGCAGGCCGGACGCGGCGCATGATCCGCTTGCGCGCCCGGGGCTTCCGCGCGGCGAAGCTCGGCTATAATGCCTGCGGGACGGAGGATTGCGACGGATATGGAAAAGGGGCCCAACCCGAAAGAAACGCCGGCGGCCGGTACGGCGCGCCTGGGCGCGCGCGGCAACGATCCGCTGGCCGAGATCGCGGCGCTCGAGAAGAAGATCCTGTGGCTCTCGTCGTGGACGATCCACAACGCCAATCACCTGCGCGAGAGCCGCGACGGCCTCAAGGTCGGCGGCCACCAGGCTTCGTCCGCATCCGTCGCGACCTTGATGGCCGCGCTCTATTTCAACGTGCTGAGGCCCGAGGACCGCGTGGCGGTGAAGCCGCATGCGAGCCCGGTGTTCCACGCGATCCAGTATCTGTTCGGCCGGCAGACGCAGGCGAAGCTCGAGCATTTCCGCGCGCTCGGCGGCGCGCAGGCCTATCCCTCGCGCACCAAGGACGTCGACGACGTCGATTTCTCGACCGGCTCGGTGGGCCTCGGCGTCGCGATGACGAGCTTCGCCGCGCTGGTGCAGGATTATCTTGCCGACAAGGGCATGCTGCCGCACCAGAAGGGCCGCATGGTCGCCATCGTGGGCGACGCGGAGCTCGACGAGGGCAATATCTACGAGGCGATGCTCGAGGGCTGGAAGCACGACGTGCGGAACGTCTGGTGGGTCATCGACTACAACCGCCAGAGCCTCGACAACGTCGTGTCGGACCGCCTGTTCTACCGCATCGACCGGATGTTCCTGGCGATGGATTGGCGCGTCGTCACCCTGAAATACGGGAAGAAGCTCGAGGCGGCGTTCGCCGGACCGGACGGAGACTCGTTGCGGCAGTGGATCGACGATTGCCCGAACCCGGTCTATTCGGCGCTCGTGTTCAAGGGCGGCGCGGGCTGGCGCGCGCATCTGAACGCCGACATCGGCCACAAGCCCGGCATCCGCGCGTTGCTCGAACGGCTGGACGACGTGGCGCTGCACGCGCTGATGACCAACCTCGCCGGGCACGACCTCGAGACCGTGCTCGAGGCATTTCATGCGGTGCCCGACGACAAGCCGACCGCGTTCATCTGCTACACGATCAAGGGCCACGGCCTGCCTTTCGCCGGCCACAAGGACAATCACGCCGGCCTCATGAACGAAGCACAGATGGCCGGTTTTAAGAAGACGATGCGCGTGCCCGACGGCGCCGAATGGGAGTCGTTCGCGGGACTCGACCTGCCGGCCGACCGGCTCGCCGCGTTCTTGAAGACCGTGCCGTTCGCGCAGAAATATCCGCGCCGCACGAGCGCGCCCGCCGTCGCCGTGCCGGAGACGCTCGCGGTCGACATCGCGCCGCGCATGTCGACGCAGGAGGGCTTCGGCCGCATCATGAACGAGCTCGGCCGCGCCGACACCGAGCTCGCGCGCCGCATCGTGACGACCTCGCCCGACGTGACCGTCTCGACCAATCTCGGCGGCTGGGTGAACCGGCGCGGCCTCTACAGCCGCCTCGAGCGCGAAGACGTGTTCAAGCACGAGGGCGTCGTCTCGGCGCAGCACTGGCGGATGACGCGCGCGGGCCAGCACATCGAGCTCGGCATCGCCGAGAACAATCTGTTCACCCTTCTCGGCGCGCTCGGTCTTTCGCACGAATTGTTCGGCACGCGATTGATGCCGGTCGGGACGCTCTACGACCCCTTTATTGCGCGCGGCCTCGATGCGCTCACCTATGCGCTCTATCAGGGCGCGCGATTCATGCTCGTGGCGACACCTTCCGGCATCACGCTGGCGCCCGAAGGCGGCGCGCACCAGTCGGTCGGGACGCCGCTGATCGGCATGGCCGCCGACGGTCTCGCCTCGTTCGATCCCGCCTATGTCGACGAGCTTGCCGCGATCATGCGCTGGGGCTTCGAGCACATGCAGGCCGAGAAGGGCGGCTCGGTCTATCTGCGCCTCTCGACGCGGCCGCTCGACCAGCCGCAGCGCACGATGACGCCGGAGCTGCGCGAGGCCGTGATCGCCGGCGGATACTGGGCGGTGCCGCCCGGCGCCGATTGCAGCATCGCGATCGCCTACACCGGCCCGGTTGCCGCCGAGGCCCGGGAGGCGCACGCGGCGCTGCTGGAAGACGTTCCGGGCGCCGGCTTGCTGGCGATCACGTCCGCTGACCGGCTGCACGAGGGCTGGCAGGCCGCGAAGCGCGCGCGACGCGCCGGCGACGCGTCGGCGCAGTCGACGGTGGAAGAGCTATTGGCTACGCTGCCGCGCGACGCCGCGCTGATCAGCGTCGTCGACGGCCATCCGGCGACGCTCTCCTGGCTCGGCTCCGTTCACGGCCACCGCACGCACGCGCTGGGCGTCGAGAAATTCGGCCAGTCCGCCGACATTCCGGACCTCTACCGCGTTCATGGCATCGACGCCGACGCGATCCTCGACGCCGCCGCGCGCTCGATGCTGGCGCGGGTGGGGCGTTAAGTGAGGTGGAGGCGCGCCGTTCTCGCCGCACTTGCGGCGATCTGATAGGTTTT